>JAQWHO010000145.1 GCA_029249355.1 Thalassotalea sp. | reverse complement strand
ACAGAACACCAAAGATGCTGTAGAAAGTCTAAATATCAGTGTTCGTAGTGTTGCTGATAATGCAGCACAAGCGGCCGTTGCTGCAACTCAAACATCACAAGTGTCAAAACAAGGGGCAGAAGTGGTTTCTACGACAGTCAATACAATACATCAACTCGCACAAACTGTTGAAAGATCATCTGATGTTATAGATCAGCTTGATAGTGATGCGAATCAAGTTGGAGCTGTTTTAGATGTTATTCGTTCTATTGCGGATCAAACGAACCTGTTAGCACTAAATGCGGCAATTGAAGCTGCACGCGCAGGAGAACAAGGTAGAGGGTTTGCAGTTGTAGCTGATGAGGTGAGAACTCTTGCATCTCGCACACAAGAGTCGACGATTGAAATTCAAACAACTATAGAAAAACTCCAAACTGCCGCCAAAGAAGCTGTAGATGCAATGAGTAGCGGAAAACAATTAGCTGACAATAGTGTTGAACAAGTCAGTGAAGCAGGTAAGTCTTTAGATGAAATTACAACTTCTGTCGCACAAATAAATGCTATGACGGAAGACATCGCTAATTCAACAGAAGCACAATCTGAATCTGCCGCTCAAATAGTTTCTCATGTCGATGAAATTAGCAATAGTACTCAGCAAACTCATACGGCCTCAGAAGAGTTAGCCGGTGTCAGTGGAAAACTCGCTCACTTAGCAAGTGACTTAGGCGTTATCGCTAAAGGTTTCAAAGTTTAACTGTATTTATAAAATAAAAAGTAGCTGCATTATTTCAATCTCATATTTTTATTTCAAATAATCATACTAACATCCAGGGAGATTAGTATATGAAAAAACTGCAATTATGTACCATAGGGTTATCGCTACTCTATATACCGCAAAGTTTTGCGGACATTACATTTAATGGTTTTGCTTCAATAAGGGCTACTCAAGCCAACTCGGATGGAGGGGGCGTACCTTTTGGATCGTTTGATGAAGGCGAAATTTCATTTAAAGGCGAATCGTTGTTTGCTTTACAGGCCTCTGCTGACTTAACCGAGGGGCTTACAGCAACAATCCAATTATACGCTGATGGTAGTAATGACTTTGATGTTGAAGCCAGGTGGGCATATATCAGTTATGAATTAGCGGATAATCACTCAATTAGTGCTGGTAGGTTAGTAAACCCCACATTTCATCAATCTGAGTATCAAAAAGTAGGATATGCTCATAACTTTTCTCGCCTACCAATAGCTGTTTACCAAGACTTTCCATTTTCTACAGTAGAAGGTATCGCTTTAAATAGCCAATTTGAGCTTGTTGATGGAGATTACTCATTAGAGACAAAATTATTATATGGAAGTTGGAATGGCGATATTTATTTAGACGGCGTAGGTAATGTAGATTTAGGACTAAAAGATATTTTATCTGTAAATGCTACATTGTCAGGCGATTGGTGGAAAATATTTTCAGGCGCATTTATAACAGAAATGAAAGCAGATTCCGTAGACGCAAACTCTTATATTCCTGCTATTCAACCAGGAATACAAGCTGCATTAAGTTTAGGGGCTACCCAAAGCGATGTCACTAATTTTACCAATGCCGTTGCTTGGGATAAAAAAGATGGTCTTTATTGGTTTGCAGGGTTTGGTGTTGACTACGAAGATTGGTTAATCGATTTTGAATATACTAATTATGGTGTTCAAGATTCTGTTGATGCACCCAATGAGAATTGGTATTTGGCGGTAGGTCGACGATTTGATAGCTACGTTGTCACTATTCACACGGAAGAATCTAAACAACCTGATGATTACGGTTTTCTAAATGGTATTAATCACCCCGTTTTACAAGCTACAGGTAAGGGTCTTCAAGGTGCTATATCTACAAGTGAATTTGAAGGTTATGGCATTTCATTAAGGTATGACTTTCACCCAAGTGCAGCATTGAAGGTAGATTATTCAGCAGGTGAACACCAATTAACAAACATTGGTGATTATCAAATAATGTCAATTGGCGTTGACTTAGTCTTTTAGGAGAAAGTGATGAGATATGTAAATTCAATAATACTCTTAGCATTAAGTTTAATCGCTTTGAATGTACAAGCTGTCACAGTGATTGTGCATCCTAGTAATGCTAATGCTTTAGATAAGAAATCATTCCAAAAAATATT
This sequence comes from Thalassotalea sp., assembly GCA_029249355.1. Taxonomy (GTDB): domain Bacteria; phylum Pseudomonadota; class Gammaproteobacteria; order Enterobacterales; family Alteromonadaceae; genus Thalassotalea_H. The sequence continues at coordinate 3,139 of JAQWHO010000145.1, read as the reverse complement.
CTTAGGAAAAAGTAAAAAGTTTCCTGATGGTAGCCAAGTGGTTCCTATCGACTTAACAGGAGGCGATGCAAGATCGAAATTCTTAGATAGTGTTATCGGTAAATCGGAAAGCCAGTTAAAAGCTTACTGGTCAAAATTAATTTTTACAGGGAAAGGTCAAGCACCTAGATCAGTAGACACCGAAGCTGAAGTTGTTAAGCTTGTTAGCCAAAATCCGAATTTAATAGGTTATATCAGTGATGGAGCTGTTGATGATACGGTAAAGGTTGCAGCCAAGTTTTAATGAAATAAAAAATAATAACTTAAATAAACAAAAAGCCTGAATAACGAATTATTCAGGCTTTTTTATTAAGCTACTTTTGATAAAAAGAAATTATCTTTTTGCCAATTTCTCTTTGATACGTGCAGAGCGACCTGAACGTTCACGAAGATAGTAAAGCTTAGCTTGACGAACATCACCGCGGCGTTTGACTTCAATTGAGTCAACGATTGGGCTATGTGTCTGGAATACACGTTCTACACCAACACCGCTCGAAATTTTACGAACAGTGAATGCAGAATTGATGCCGCGGTTTTTAATAGCAATAACTACACCTTCATATGCTTGAAGACGTGTTTTATCACCTTCTGTAACTTTTACTTGAACTACCACAGTGTCGCCTGGTGCGAATGCTGGTAAGTCAGTTTTCATTTGCTCTTGTTCGAGCATATCAATAATTTTACTCATAATACCTTCTTCCTAGAGTTCACAGTCATCAACAGTTTTACTTAATACTACGTTTAATAGTCTCAAGTATTTTAACTTGTTCTGCTGTCAGAGCTAGGTCAGTTAAAAGTTCTGGTCGTCTAGTCCACGTTCTTTCTAATGACTTAAATTGTCGCCATTGCTTTATATGTTCGTGATTACCACTTAATAGCACTTTTGGTACTGATTTCCCCTCATCGGTTCCATCATCAAATACTTCAGGCCTTGTGTAATGTGGACAATCTAATAAACCATTTGAGAAAGAATCTTGCTCAGCAGATTGATTATGTCCTAATACACCCGGCACAAAGCGTGCTACGGCATCAATTACATTCATCGCAGGAAGTTCACCTCCGCTTAAAACATAATCTCCGACAGACCATTCTTCGTCTATATCCGACTCGATTAATCTCTCATCTATGCCTTCATAACGTCCTGCTATAAATATCAGTCGGTCATGCTGTGCTAATTCGCGTACACCCGCTTGGTCCAATTTACGTCCCTGAGGTGATAAATATATGACCTTTGCTTTACCTTCAGCTGCAACACGTGCAGCTTGAATGGCATCTCGTAGCGGTTGCACCATCATCAACATTCCCGGACCTCCGCCATAAGGACGGTCATCAACGGTTCTATGTCGATCATGTGTAAAGTCTCTTGGATTCCATTTCTGAAATTCAATCAACCCGTTACGGATCGCTCGGCCTGTCACCCCATACTCAGTTATTGCGTCAAACATTTCAGGAAAAAGGCTTATAACCCCTATCCACATTTTCTTATCGCTAAGACTATGATTAACACCGTCACTCAAGTTAGAAACCTGGGTCCCAGTCAACACAAATTTGTTTATTTTCAGCGCTTACCGATTTAACAACTTGGTCCATAAGATACGGGATTAACCGTTCTTTTTTTCCAAATCCATCATTTCGGTTTGCTTTTACAACCAATACATCGTTAGCGCCAGTTTCTAACATGTCAGAAACCGTACCAAGGTCGTAACCATTGGTCGTCACAACTTCCATTCCCATTAAGTCTCGCCAATAGAAATCACCTTCCGGTAATTCTGGCAAAGCATCTTCAGTTGTTAAAATTTCTGAACCGACTAAAGCTTGCGCTTCATCACGATCATCAATTTCACTAACTTTAACAATGAGTCCGTTGTTATGTTTGCGCCAATCGGTAATATCTACTGATTGCACTTTATTTCCTAATTTTAATGACCAAGGAAAATAGTCAAGTATGGCTTCGGGTTCATCAGTGAATGAATGTATTTTTAACCAACCTTTGATACCATAGACTGCGCCTATTTTACCCAGGATAATTTCTTTTACTTCTTCCACAATATCTCCTAAAACCTACCAGATTAATTAAGCTGCTACTTGAGCGTCTTTAACTAACTTGGCCACACGATCAGATACTTTTGCACCCTGACCAACCCAATGGTTGATATGGTCTAAGTCTAAGCGTAATTTTTCCGCTTGACCTTGCGCTGTAGGGTTGAAGAAACCAATTCTTTCGATGAAACGACCATCGCGAGAATTACGGCTATCTGCAACAACAACCTGATAGAATGGACGCTTTTTAGCGCCGCCACGAGCTAAACGAATGGTAACCATATCGTCCTCTATATATTTAAGTGTTAAAACGAATTTTCCAGACATTTCCTGCCACACAGGTGACAGAAAAGCTCGCGTATTCTACGCTTTTTTGAAGTAAAGGCAAGTAATAAAGACAAACTCTGTTGAATAGTTTAATCGGTAATACGCAAGAAACCTGTAAATAACCATAAAAAAAGACGACTGTTGTCGTCTTTTTAATAAACAGTAATACGTTAACGGCCAAACATTCCGCCGCCACCGCCCATTCCACCTGGAGGCATCATGCCTTGCATTGAGCGCATCATTTTTTTCATACCGCCTTTGCCAGACATTTTCTTCATCATTTTCTGCATTTGCGTAAACTGTTTTAAAAGTTTATTTACGTCTTGAATCTGTGTTCCAGAACCAGCAGCAATTCTACGCTTGCGCGAACCTTTAATAATATCAGGTCGTTCACGCTCGCCAGGTGTCATCGAATTAATAATAGCTTCCATTTGTATGGTGGCTTTATCACCCATTTGATCTTTAACTTTATCGGCCATATTCCCCATACCAGGCAATTTATCCATCATGCCCATCATGCCGCCCATACTTTTCATTTGTACGAGCTGGTCACGAAAATCTTCTAAGCTAAATCCTTTCCCTGATTTTACTTTTTTCGCTAGTTGCTCCGCTTTTTTACGATCAACTTTTTGTTCTACTTCTTCGATAAGCGATAAAACATCGCCCATGCCTAAGATTCTTGAAGCAATGCGATCAGGATGGAAGGGTTCTAACGCTTCAATTTTCTCACCAA
>JAQWHO010000144.1 GCA_029249355.1 Thalassotalea sp. | reverse complement strand
TAAAAGATGGTAGTTACTTGGTTGCCAATAAAGCTATAAACAGTTTTACCAATCAAGAAGAAAAGCTATTTGGCCAAAAGTGGATTAACGATTTTGACTTTATGCTTGAAGATAAAATGACAGAACGTGGCGCGCATTTTCAATCGAGTAAAATCATGTTAAGTCATGTAGCTATTGACGCTCGTTTAATTACAGGTCAAAACCCGACCTCAACTGTAGATGTTGCTACAGCATTAGTGAAAAGCTTAGGAATAACACCGGTTAAGTCAGAAATTGAAATTGAAGACAAAACCATGGCAATTGTTGCTAATTATCTTGATGGTGATCAATCAGCACTTGAAATGCTTATCAACAATCAAGACCAATACTATATCCAACTTGTCGGTATGTACGGCTTCTATTACCTAAAAATAGCAGAGTCTACGCTTGAATTTGAACAATCATTAGCCCTGATGATGGTCGCACAAAAAGCGTTGAACAATCCAAATTTAGATATGAAAATTGCAGAACACAAGCAAAATTAGGAAAAACTGACCTTGCGAAAGCAACGTTAAATCAGTTAATTACTGCAAAACCTGATTACAAACCAGCTCAAGACATGTTAAAAACGTTATAACCTATTAAGCGCATAGTGTTCTCCTTATAAAAGTACAAATATGGGGAGTTCATTAGGGCTCTTTAATTTGAGAAAATAAATGAATAATCAGTCACTATATATTTTAGTTGTTGAAGATCAGCAAAGCATCGCCCAAAACATTGCTAACTATTTAGAAGCAAAAGGCCATGTATTAGACTTTGCCGAGCGTGGCGACCAAGGTTTAGCGCTCGCTTTAACCAACCATTATGATTTAGTTATCCTCGATTTAAATTTACCCGTAATGGACGGACTCGAAGTTTGTAAACAACTACGTGAACAAGCAAATCATCATGTGCCTATTATCATGTTAACGGCAAGAGACAGCATTGACGATAAAATTTTAGGATTTACTAAAGGTGCAGATGATTATTTGACCAAGCCGTTTTCATTGGAAGAGTTGGAAGTACGTTGCTTTGCCTTATCAAGACGCCATTTATTACAAACCAATGACACCTTAACTTTTGATCAACTCATTATTGATAGAAAAAGACAACAAGTATCACGATCTGGTAATACACTTGAATTGCATAGTATGGGTTATCGTATTCTTAGTGTTTTGGCTGAAGCTTATCCACAAGTGGTAAGTCGATCAAAGTTATCTCAAAAGCTATGGGGGGATGAACCAACAGAGTCTGATGCCCTTCGCTCTCATATTTATCAATTACGCAATAGTTTAGATAAACCTTTTGACTACCCTATGATAAAAACCATGCATGGTATTGGTTTCGTTTTAAATGTAGAAAGTCATGATAAAAATGAGGTGACTAATTTGGAAGTGAAAGATAATGAGTAAAACAAGCCAATACAAAAAACACAAACCGGTTAAATTTCAGAGTTTAAGCCGAAAAATAGTCAGTCAATTTTGCTTGTTTACTCTGCTTATTTCGACGGTTTATGGCATGTTTTGCTTCCTCTTAATGTACAGCCTTGAAGATGACTTTATTGAACGAGAAGTTAGAAACGAAGCACAGTATTTACAGCAAAGTTATGACCAAACTGGCATCTGGCCAGCTGCTCGAGTAAATTATATGCAACTGTACTTTTCGAAAAACACGTTACCATTAGAAATAAGGCAACGCTATATAGAGGAACCCAGAAGAAAAGAATTCTCTGGTGATAACGGTCGGCACTATCACTTATTCGTTTTGCCAAAAGCAGAAAACACGTATTTAGTTGCCCAAGTCAGTGAAATGCTAATCGTTCGCCCGATCAGTGGAAATGTATTACAAGTCATGATGACTTCAGGCCTAGGTTTAGTATTTTTTGCTTTTATCATCGCGTGGAAACTTGGCAGTAATACTGCAAAGCCACTAAAAAAACTTGCCGATTTAGTGAATGGTGTTGCCCCTGAAAAAATTCCTGATAACTTTGCTCAGCAATTCCCCAATAATGAAATTGGTATTTTAGCGCAAACCTTAGAAAATGCGATGAGGAAAATTAACCAAAGCTTGTTAAGAGAGAAATGCTTTACTAGAGATGTTAGTCATGAGCTTAGGACTCCCGTCGCTATTATTAAAAATGCTGTTGAAGTTTATCGAAATCAACACTCCGCTGACGATAATAATCCACTGATCAATCGTATCTCACAAGCAAGTACACAAATGGAGCAAACCGTTACTACACTGCTAACGCTAGCAAGGGAAGAACATACCTACGCAGATAAAAAACTAACTAAAATACTGCCGTTAATTGAACAATCAATTATCGACCAACATCACCTCATTAATAACAAACCAATCGAAGTAGAAGTAAATGACAATTGCGACCGTGAAGTTTTCGCCCAGGCAGGTATGTTAACAGTATTACTAGACAATTTAATCGGCAATGCCTTTCAATATACCCAAGACGGCAAAGTAACTATTGAGATGCAAAATAACACTTTGATTGTTGCTGACACAGGCCCTGGCATTGATCCAAGTATTTCAGATAAAATAACTGAACCTGCAGTAAAAGGCAGCCAAAGCACTGGGTATGGTTTTGGCTTATCCATTGTGAAACGTTTATGTGAGCATCAGAATTGGTCGTTATTACTTTCAAATGAGCATGGCACTAAAATTTCTATCACACTCCAATAATGAGTAAAAAAACACAGTTAGTGATAACCTAATGATGAATCACGACTTTACCTGAAAATCTGTAATAATTATTAATAATATTAATGATTTTAATGATTAAACAAACTCTCAACATTTCACTCCACCAACATAATACGAAGCCAGTCGCAAATAAAGCTTTTAAATACGAATAAAATCGTACATAGTAAGTAAAAAAACAATTAAGGTATATTATGGCTAGGAAAAAATACGACGAATCCAATAATGAAAGCGATGTAGATATGACTCCAATGCTAGATATTGTCTTTATCTTGCTAATATTTTTCATTGTAACAACCTCTTTTATCAAAGAAGAGGGTTTGTTAGTCAATAGACCAAAAGCGAATAAAAATGCTAAAAGCGACGCTCCCGTTATTGTCGTCACAATTACTGAATCAGGTTTGGTTTCATTAAATGGAAAACTAGTTGATATTGAAAGGCTTCCTGCACGAATAGAAAGCTATTTAGCGACAAATAACACCAATAGCGCTGTTGTGATCCCAAGTTACGATACAACGCATGATCATGTTGTTCAGGTTATTGATAAAATTAAAACGTTTGATCAGTTAACTGTATCTATCGGAAAGTAGCAAATAATTAACACGCTAAAACGATTTAGCGTATAAATAAATCATATGAATAAAGCCGATTTATCAAATCGGCTAATATCCAGTAAAATATTTATTTACTCTGAAAATAATGAAATGGACCAGACCAGCTATAAGCTTGTCCATTAATATCCAGGTTATGTGTGGTTAAAGCTTCAATATTTTTATTTGAAACAATAAAGATACTCGTACTGCCCTTCACAGTTTTTATCGAAACTGCTGTGTAGTTTTCATCATCTTGAAGAACACGCAATTCAGCGATATTACTATTTGAGTTAACAGCTGATTCAGAAACAGGAGTGTAACTTCCATGCGGCTCTATTATTGAAGCAAAAAGAGTCTCTTTAGCTTCAGCACGTTTAAAGATAATGGCAGGATCTCTACGTAAATTATAAGCAGGATCATTAGCACCGATTCTTGCTAATTGAACTTCATCACCTTTTTCAGCGACAGTTGTTAAAGTATAAAACTTGCCGTTATCTAACCAAGAAAACTGAGTATTATTAGCACCTACCTTTCCTTCCGCTTCTAAATATAAATGCTGATAACCGCTCTTTTCACCTAACGGCTTTAACGATTCAGGTACTTTATAATCAAGGTTCGACTTTAATATTTGACCAAAATAATAAAAAGGTAAGTCATATTGATTTTTAGTTTCTGCACTCGCTTTAAACAAATCTAAGACAAACGCTTTTTCAAATGCGTCATCTTTAATCACCGCCATTGTTCTTTGCATCACCGTGCCTGGATAAGCATTTTCTTCACGAGCACTTATCACTTGAACATTCTTGTTTGAAGCATCGAAAAATCGTAAATCTGAATGATGCTGGCTGCCTATTTCATATTTTCCGCCAAAATGAGAACCTTTATTTTGCACTAAGGTATTATGAGCAATGGTTTGCTTCGCCCACGTTTTATTTTCAGGAAGATAATTACCGCCACCTTTTTGCTCAATATTAACAAAGCGCGCCAAACCATAATCCTGCATAATTTCATCGCCCTGACCATAAAGTGAAAATGACAGCTTATCGTAATGTCCATGACTAAGACCTTGCGCTGAATATTTAAATAATAATGTTAAGTCTTCATCACCATATCTAATTAATCCTAAACCGCCTTCATCCCCATCAGCTCCATCAGAATAATTAACAGAGCCTTTAGTAAATTTCTTGGTTAAACCATCACGTATTCCAGCAGCAACGGCATAACCGGTATCGTCTAATAAAACACGTCCTTGTTCTTGAGCAATGCTTAATAAACGCGGGTCTTTATTACCATAGTAATAAGCAATGTTAACAGCTGTGACTACCGCGTCATTGTGATATGACATGCCTTTTTGCCCATCATTGATAGGAAAAAAATCACCATCTGCGTCAGATAAATTAAGCAACACGTCAACCGCTTTTAATAACACGCCATTTTTATATTCAAGCACACCAAGATCAGGTCTTGCATTATTTAATGCTTGAGCAAAAACTAAAAACGGATACATAGCATAACGTTGGTAATAAGGGCCTTCGGTGTAGTAGCCATCAGGTGAAAAAGGTTCATTTAAGTTAGCAAAAAAACCTGCCCCTTGGCCTTCAACTTTAAGAAAACCACCGTCATCATCTTTAGCACCAATTTCTAAACCATCTTCTTTTAAGCCGTAAAGGGCTCTTTCAATAAGCTCTTCATCTTGCATCACTAAGCCAATCATACCAACCGCAGCTGCTCCCCATGTACTATGGTTATGTACACGATTGAAAAACTGTGGACTGTCTATTGAAATGTGATCAGCAAACGGACGAAATAAATTTCTCTCAAGCGTAGTTCTTTCTTCAGCTGGCAACCATTCATAAATTGCATCGTAAGCTTGTGCAGCATAAACAAGCCAATTTGAATCATTTAACGATTGCCAAAAAAGTTTACCTCTTGCGTAAGAACGCGTTTGCGGATGCAAAGGCAACTCTTTATACATCGCTTCATATTGAAAGAACATATCGCGTACATAGTTTGCATACTTTTCATCTTCAAGAATTTGAAAAAGTACACCAGCCTTTTGTAATAAGAAGAAATTCGCTTTATGTCTTTGGTGAGTGTAACCACCTGAAAAATCACGAGGGATAGGTGTGTCGATGCCCTTTGCTATTTCAGCATCGACTTCTTGTTTCAAACGTTGCAAAGTAGTGTCAAACAAAGGGGTTTTCCCTAAGTTTGCTTGAATTTTAGTTATCCCTTCTTTCGTTAAGATCAAACCGCTACGTTCACTTGCATTACAAGCGGTCATAACAATTAAATTGAAAGCGACTAACAGCAAAGAAATAATCATACTTGGCTTCATTTATCAGGTTCCCCATCCATTAAAAAAAATATTACTGATTACAATATTAAAAATTATGATTTTGAATATATCTATTCGTTTTGAAGTAGTGATTTATTTGAAAAAGTAAGTAAACACTTTATAAAATCAAACCCAAAACAGCTTCACTTACAGTATATGCTATTGTTCTCAACCCTAATCGCATATACCTTTTCATGGTTTTGTTTTTATATTAGTACCAACAAGATAAATTTCATTATTAAACAACCCCATAAAAATTGGTTATAAGAGTGTAAAAACAATGTATATAAAAAGCACCAATTGGTCAACCAAAGATCGTTTTTAATCACTTTCAAGCACCTTGTAACGTTTTATTTTGATTATTTAATGAACCAATCGCATATAAATAATACCTTTTAAAAAGCTGAAAAACTGACAATTCACCCCCGAAAGAAAAACCAACATTAAAACCTTTAAAACAATGAGTTAACAAAATAAAGTACACATAAAATAACACCAAAACAAACCAATAAACCATATTGGTAAAGGAGTTGATTGTGTTTTTTTAGCGCGACACCTTACCAAAAGGGTTGACCTTTTGGTTTTTAATTGTAAGTATAATGACAATTCTTTGTAAGTATCAGGCGATTTTCTTGTAAAGAAGGGTTTATCAAAAAAGTATTTATAAAATTTATTCGATAAAGATGTGGCTGCAATAACATTTTTATATGTAAAAGCTAAAGAACCACACTGGGGAAAAACATGAAACAAAAACTATCTAAAATCACCTTAGCAGTACTTTCTGCTACCGCACTCAATATGACGACATCTGTTTACGCACAAGATGTTGAAGAAAAAGCCAAAGACGTTGAAGTAATTGAAGTTACAGGTATGCGTAGTTCACTTACTACTGCACTTGCAGAAAAACGTGATACCGATAACTTAACCGAAATTATCATGGCGACAGATATTGGTAAATTACCGGATCAAAACTTAGCTGAAGTTCTTGAAAACGTTACTGGTATTCAAATTACTCGTACAGCTGGTATTGGTACTGGCGTTCAAATTCGTGGTAGTAATGCTAACCGTGTTGAAATTAACGGCGCTTCTACAGTAGGTTCAGGCGCTGGTCGTAGCGGTATGAATTTTGAAGATTTATCAGCCGCTATTATTGCCGGTGTTGAAATTACTAAAGCCCCAGAAGCTAAAACAACTGAAGGCTCAATTGGCGGTACTGTAAATTTACGTACTATTCGTCCACTTGAATTATCTGAAACGTTAGGTTCTTTACGTATACAAGGTGAAGACAGTAGCCTTACTACTGACGGTGTTCAACCAAGAATTTCAGGCGCATACGGTGATAACTGGGAAACTGACTCAGGTAGATTCGGTGTTGTTGTAAGTGGTAGTTACTCTAAACAAGAAGCAACGTCTTTCCGTCCTCGTGTTGACCGTGATGGTAGTCTTGTAGAAAATGCAAGCGCTGATGTATATCGTAAAGGTTCATTAGAAGACCAAGCAACCAAACGTCCTGTTGCCCAATCATTTGACTTCTTAGGTGTTCAATTTTTAAATCAAGAATTAGAAAACTTTGAGTATGAAACAACCAACATTGCCACAACATTTGAATTTGCGCCAAATCAAGATACAAAATTTTTCTTTGATGCGATAGTAACTTCACAAGAACGTCGCCAAGACAGTACGCGTGTTCAAGCTTCAGGTGTAAGTAGTGTACTTAACTACAACTTACCTTCACAATTTGAAACGATAAATTTTGGCTCTTTAGACGGTGTAAATTTAGGTAGTATTCAGGCAGCCGTTCAAGGTACCGTTCAACCAAATTTAGGTGTGGATGATGATGATCCAAATTTACGTTTTAACAGTGACACTGGCGCTCGTGTAACTGACACACAAGTATTTAGACTCGGTGGTGAATGGCAAGGTGATAACTTATTTGTTAGCGCTGAAGTTTCAACTTCAAGTTCTGACACAAGAACGCCGTCATTAAATACCCAATTAAACTTTATTAATCCAAATCCACTTACTCCACTTGATGGTTCAAGTAATGATAACAGTGTTCCGTTTATTTATGACTTAACAGGCAATGCGTTAACATTTGGTGTTGACTTTGACTCTCCTTACGCACCAACTGTGGCTGATTTACTAAACCCTAACAATGTTGTATTAGATCAGGTGGATTTATCACGTAGTACCGTTGATAACTCTGATGATGCATTTCGTGTAGACGCAACTTACTTTATCGACGATAACATTATCACTTCAGTTGATGTCGGTTACCGTTATAACAAAGCTAAGCATAGTGCTGTTTCAATATCTGACCGCATTGGTGGTTTCAGTAAAATGGTAGATAGTCCAAATGGTTCATTATTTTCAGACCTTTTGGTTGCTGGCCCTAGCCACTTCGGTGATGCTGACGGTCGTGAATTAGCTTTACGTAACTTTTTAATTGTTGATCCTAACCTTGCATTCTCTAACCCTGATGCAGTTTTATCAGTATTAGAAGCGGCTATGGCGACACATGGTGGTAACCAAGATTATTCTGATTTAACTCCTGGTGATACTGCTGCATTTAGCATTGAAGAGAAAAATCACGCACTTTATGCACAAGCAAACTTTGAGTATGAGATGATCCGCGGTAACTTTGGTGTACGTCATGTTGAAACTGATATTGCTTCAACGGGTAACA
>JAQWHO010000143.1 GCA_029249355.1 Thalassotalea sp. | reverse complement strand
TCACTGTCGATATTTTTATCGTGTGATGTCGAAACGTACGGTTCTTTATACCGAAATGGTTACTACAGGTGCTATTTTGTTTGGTAAGTGGGATTATTTAGCTTTCAATGAGCAAGAACATCCGGTTGTTTTACAGCTTGGCGGAAGTGATGTGAAAGCTATGACTGAATGTGCAATTTTAGCCGAACAGAAAGGTTATGATGAAATCAATATTAACGTTGGTTGTCCGTCAGACCGAGTACAAAATGGTATGTTTGGCGCTTGTTTAATGGCGGAGCCTACGCTTGTTGCAGATTGTGTAAGTAGTATGACTAATGCGGTGAATATTCCTATTACTGTTAAATCTCGTATTGGTGTTGATGACCAAGATAGCTACGAATTTTTGCATCAATTTATTGATACAGTTCAACCTGCGGGTTGTGAGCATTTTATTATTCACGCACGTAAAGCTTGGTTAAGTGGTTTAAGCCCTAAACAGAATAGGGAAGTTCCCCCGCTAGATTATGATCGCGTTTACCAGATTAAAAAAGATTTTCCAGAGTTAGCAATTTCAATTAATGGTGGTATAAAAACCTACGAAGAAACACGTCATCATTTGGCGCATATTGATGGTGTAATGATTGGGCGTGAGATATACCAAAATCCTTATATGTTAACAGAAGCCGACAACCAATTATGGGGCGATAATTCAGCTATAAAATCACGCCAGCAGATTATTGATGAAATGTCAGACTATATCGATAAATATGTTGCGACTGGCGGACGTGCTTGGCATGTAGTTCGGCATATGTTGGGAATGTGTAACGGTTTACCGGGCGCGAAACAATTTCGTCGTTATTTAAGCGAAAACTCTGGTCGAGAAGGCGCTAATAGCCAAGTATTAAGAGAAGCTTTTGCTAAAGTTGGCAGCTAATTTTTGTTTAACGCTTGATAAAATGTCTTGATTTCGGGATATAGTCTCCCGAATTCGGGAATACTGTTAAATTTCCCACATGAAAAAACATATAAATATATAAACTTTCTACTACATTATGGTTAATTTCACTAACCGTAAGATGCGCATAAAAGTTAATACTAAGTGTTATTATTATGTAAAAATTAAATTCACTTACTTTTCAGTTGGTTACTATTTTTTTTGTTCGTTGGCACAACCTTTGTACTAGTTAATGCGTCTTTACTATTAACAACCATGTACAGGAAGTTGCAATGATAAACTTAATAACAGTATCTACTTTAATGATGTTACCCGCTTTAACAATATTAGCTTGTTCAATACTGGTTAGTGCATTTGAGGGAAATACGTCTAAAAAATAAGTGTTTTATCTTCTTTTTAAACGGAGTTTTCATTTTAATAGTACATGCTATTTTGATACCTAATTTTTTTCATAATATTAATATCGATATTTCAGTCTTACCTCGTTTGACATCGTTCTAATAGCATTAGACAAACGCCTCACATTGAGTGTTGATTCAATCCATCAATTTTCTTTTTAGATATTTTAGATTTAAATGCTTTTCCTTCCATTAATAAAAACTGAACGCTTATTTAAGTGACTTTATCGATTAAGTGTTAGTTCAGCTTCCATATTAATCTTAAACAGTCTTCATTTTAGTCATCTATTTTTACCACAATATAACCTTGGAAATTCTTCAGTGGTCAACTGAAAGGGTTCATTCAAATTTATATGTTTGTGTGTGTGGTTAATTTAACCAATTAATAGGTTTATTAAACCAAAATCTAGCGCGACATAATATGTCGCAAATTGCCTGCACTTACTTTTTTTCACTTAACTTCTTGTATTTTAATGTTTTTAATGTTTTGGCATAAAGGTTGATATAGCTATTGTAGAAGTAAGAAATATATTGTTTTTACAGAACTGAGCATAAAAGGAGAATTTGATGAAAAGCATTAACCACGCATTAGTCATAGTAACAATCGTTCTAGGATTAGGAACAACTGCCAGTGCATCTGCAAATAATAGTCGTATTGAAGATTCATTAAAGCAAGTGATTGTTAAACAAAGCCAACAAGTGAGCGAGCGTTTAACGCAACAATTACAACAGTCAATCAAGATTGAGTTAAGTGACATTGTTTTAACCGCATTACCAATGATTAATCGTGACATCAAGATTAGTCATATAGCAAAAGAACAATTAGTTAACAAAAATCAATTAACTAATACAACAAGTACAGTAAGTACAACAACAGAAGAAGAGTAGGAGCTTTATTATGGGTATGTTTTCACGTTTTACAGATATCGTTAACGCCAATTTAAACAGCATGTTAGATAAGGCGGAAGATCCTGAAAAAATGATCAAATTGATTATTCAGGAAATGGAAGAAACATTGGTAGAAGTTCGCTCTACAGCAGCAAAACATATCGCTGAGAAGAAAACGTTGTTGCGTCAAATTAAAGGTGCTGAAAAAAGCATAGCTAATTGGCAAGAAAAAGCTGAAACAGCGCTTTTAAAAAACCGTGAAGATCTTGCAAAGTCAGCTTTAGTTGAAAAGCATAAATGTCAAACGCAAATTGATGAGCTTCACAATGAGTTAACAGACCTTGAAGAGTTTTTAACAGCCGTGCAAAACGATGCCCAAAACTTACAAAACAAACTTGCAGAAGCTAAACGTCGTCAAGACGCTTATGTACTTCGTCAACAATCGGCACAAGTTCGTTTAAAAGTAAGAGAAAAAGCGGCGGTATATAACATTGAAGACGCTATTAATAAGTTTGAACGTTATCAACAAAAAATTGATGAAGTTGAAGCGCAAGTTGAAGCTTACGATATGACAAGTAATCAAGATCTTAGTAGCCAAATTGACGCACTGAAATCTGATGAAAACATTGAACAAGAACTTGAAGCGATGAAAAAACAAGTCGCGAATGGCTAATCGCCATCGAGGTATATCATGGCAACCATTACTTGGATAAAAATAATCGCCATGTGTATAGCTCCAGCAATCATACTCTTTATTGGAGCTGGGGTTCTCTCAATATACAAGCATGCTACGGCATGGTTTATCACTAAAAATGAGGAAGTTGATCATGAGTTATGAACGTCATTATTCAGTACATAAAACCTTAACTAAAGATGTAGTACATAAAAAAGTATCTGGGGTTTGTGGTGGTATTGCAAAGCATTATGAATTACCGCGTTTAGGCGTAAGAATTGCGGCGGTAGTATCCTTGTTTACTTTTCCTGTAGTTACTGGTGTTGCCTATATAGTCGCAGCTATTTTGTTACCGACAAGAAAGTAAAAATAGAGAAACGACTAATTAAATATATTTTGAATGTTAAGGAGCGAGTATGTCATTTTTCAAATCGTTAATTTTAGCAATATTCGCGACCCTATTTTTAACTTATGTCCTTGGTAGTAGCTTTATTGAAATGCTAGATATTGATGTATATATGGGAGATGAGTTAATTGAACCTTTAAAAGCAATTAGTATCTCAGCAGTAGTTGTTGTGTTATTAGTCTTATTGGCTTTAGCCATAGTTTTAAGTGTTTTTGGTTCATTGATATTTATTGCAATGCTGATTTTAGGTGGCTTTGCCATGGTAATGATTGGTGTTTTCTGGCCAATATTATTAATTGCAGGCATTATATGGCTAATTACTAGAGACAAAAAAGCAGTACAATATCAATAACAACGATGTTAAATAAACGGTTATAAAATAATAATAAATACAGGATGTAAAATGAAAAAGAAATTAATTGCTCTTACTATTTCGGCAACTTTGAGCTTTGCAAGTGTCGCGGATATATCTTCAGTAACTAACGCATTAGAGGCTGATGATGTAAAAATAGCAGAACAAGCTTATGCACAGCTTTCTGTAGACGAAAAAGAAAGCATTAATGGACAAATACTTAATGGTCGAATATTGTTGAAGAAAGAGGAAAGTGAAGAAGCGTTTGATTACTTTGAAGAGCTTCGAGGTGAGCACTCTGAAAATATCGACGTTAATTATTACCTTGGTGTCAGTGCAGTAATTATGGCGCAAAAAGCGAGTATATTTTCCAAACTAGGTTACGCAGAAGATTTCCTTGAAGCTATGGAAAAAACTATTGCTTTAAAACCTGATCATATCGATGCACTAAATACGTTAATCGGTTTTCATTTAGCGGCTCCGGGCATTGCTGGTGGAGACACAGATAAAGCATTAACTTATGCCAAGCAGTTGAAAGAAATTGATGCAGTACAAGGCTTTGAACAACTAGCGAATGTTTATTGGGAAACAGAAAAAGCAGACTTAGCTGAGCAAACATTACAACAAGGATTAGAGCAATTTCCCGAAAGCGCGCCGTTATATTTCACTCGTGCAACGGCTTATATGAAAGCTAAAGCTTGGGGTAAAGCCCGAGCTGATTTAAATTTCGCGATTAAATATGCGCAAAACGATGAAGAGAAAAGTAATGCGTTGTATCAACAAGGAAAAGCTTCTGCCGAGTCTGGAGAAGAAATTGATTTAGGTATTAATGCCTTAACTCAAGCGATACCATTGGCTGATAAAGATTATAAACCTTGGATAGAATACCGTTTAGCGCAGTTATATATTCACAGCAATAATTTTGATAAAGCGAAAAACTCTATTTCGATGATCGATCTTAATGATGATGATGATTTAAAAAGCAAAGTGAAAAAGCTGAAAAAGAAACTTAAAAAATTGATGAGTTAGCTAGATGAAATATAAAATAGAAGCTGAATATTTTAGCTTCTATTTTATTCATATCAATATTTGATAAATCTTTTGATAAAGATTAGTTAGTTAAAGAACGACGCGAGAATATTTTTACAAGTATCTGTTTTTACTAATCTTGCAAATTCAACGCCTTCTTTTTCGATAGCGGTTAAAACTTGCGGTTGAGTGGCTTGTTTCATTAATGCTCTACTTGTTTGAACAGCATCGGCTGGTAATGAAGCAATATTTTCTGCGGTTTCTTTTGCTGTTGATAATAAAATTTCAGCACTACAGCATGAATTAGCAATGCCGTATGTAAGTGCTTGCTTACCGTTGAATAATTTACCTAATACCAATAGTTCAAACGCTTTATTATGGCCAACACGAAGCGGCAGTAAAACACTTGAAGCCGCTTCTGGGCATAAACCTAGTTGTGAAAAAGGTAATTTAAATTTTGCATCTTCGGTGGTTATTACCATATCACAATGTAATAACATGGTGGTGCCAATACCAACGGCTGGACCTGCTACTGCAGCAACAATTGGCTTGGTGAAATTAGCAATAGCTTTAACAAAAGCAAAGGCGGCTAGCTCTTCATCATCGTTTGCGTGTTCAATAAAATCAGCAAGGTCATTACCTGCACAGAAGCAGTGTTCGTTACCTTGTATTAAAACGCAATGAATCGAAATGTCTGACTGTGCTTGCTTGAGAACATTACATAGCGTTTTATACATAATTGTATTTAATGCATTTTTTTTGTCAAAACGATTTATAATGATCGTTAAAACATTATTTTCTACTTCTGAGAGAATTAAGTTATCCATTTGTTTTTAGCTTAGTTACAATACCAAGGTAACAATAATATGGATAAATATGGATGTATAGCACCTAATGAAAAAATTAACGTATCAATTTAAAAACAGTTTGGCTTTTCTTTCTTTATTAGGAAGTTTAATACTAAGTCAACATGCTTTCGCGAATGACATAGTTGTAGAGCATGGCTATATTAGAGCAACTATTCCTGGCACAAACGTTTCTTCTGCGTATATGGAAATAAATAACGTTACCAATAAAGATATGGTTTTAATCGGAGCAACCAGCAAAGTCAGTGACTGTATTGAAATTCATGAACATGTCATGAATGATGAAATGATGCGCATGGTAAAACGTGAATCATTAACTATACCGGCGAATGATCATGTTGTATTACAACCTTCTGGTTACCATTTAATGATTTTTAATTTAGTTGAACCATTAAAAGTAGATGATAAAGTTGACGTGACGTTACATTTTTCAAATAAAACAGAAGTCATTATTGCGTTACCAGTGCAAAGTATTAAACGTAAAAAACAGAAAGAATCAGCTCATCACCACCATCATTAGGAGCATATTATGAAGATAAATTTCACCGCAAAAACGGTTAGCTCAGTTGTTATTGGTTTATTCTTAGCTCTATATTTCTTAGGCGTTTATTGGGGATTTGAACCGGATGAATTAGATATTCATAGCGAAGTGACCAAAGCAGCTACAGCGGAAAATGTCACGCCGGTAGTGGGTTACACCACCACAACAGCACTTATTCTAGTGACTGAAACCTTATTAAATAAACCTGGAGGTTATTTAGCTAATGATGCTTTACCGCCTTCAGTGTTTCTCGATAATATTCCTGCATGGGAGTTTGGTGCATTAGAGATGGTGCGTGATATGGCGTTAGTTATGCGTCAAGAATTCAGTCGTTCACAATCACAATCACTTGAAAATTCACACTTAAAAATTGCACAGCCACAATTAAATATTGATCACACAAGCTGGGCAATGCCGAGTGCAGAAAGTGAATATCAAAAAGCGGTTGATGCTTTATATGCTTATCGAAAAGCGTTAGCGGATGTTAACAGTCAATCAGAACAGTTTTATGCCAGATCTGATAATTTAAGATATTGGTTACAAGAGGTAACAAAACGTTTAGGCAGTTATTCGCAACGTTTAAGTGCCAGTGTCGGTCGTGAACAATTGAATGTTGATTTAGCGGGCGATAATGTTGCTCAACAATCAACGTTTTCGTCTTCAAGCTTACAATTGAAAACCAGCTGGTGGAAAATAGACAATGAATTTTACGAAGCACGTGGCGCTTGTTGGGCTTTGCTTCATTTTTTACGCGCAGTAGAGATTGACTTCAATGACGTTTTAGAAAAGAAAAATGCCAAAGTTAGCGTACAACAAATTATTAGAGAACTCGAAGCTAGCCAAGAGTCGATTTGGAGTCCTATGATATTAAACGGCAGCGGTTTTGGTTTACTAGCGAATCATTCTTTAGTGATGGCTAATTATATTTCACGCGCAAATGCAGCATTAATCGATTTAAATGACTTATTAAGTCAAGGGTAACAGTAAATGAAAAAAGTTTTATTAACCGCCAGTGTTTTAACTTTGTTAAGCAGTTCTTTACAAGCAGACACGCTGGCTGGTTTATATATAGGTGGGCAAGTTTGGGATAATAAAGCTACCGGTATATTTGGTGAGAGTAATAACCAAGTTGATTTTAATTTATCAGATAAACAACAAGGCAGTTACTTTATTGCCGTAGAACATCCTATCCCTTTTATTCCTAACGCAAAAATTGCTAAAACTTCATTAGAAACACAAGGTGCTACTACCCTTGATAGTGAAATAACCTTTGACGACAACACCTTTGTTGAAGGCACTATTGCGGATGCTGGCTTCAATGTTAGTTACATTGATTACACCTTGTATTATGAGATTTTTGATAATGGGCTTTTTTCTTTTGATATAGGTTTAACCGGACGAGATTTTAATGGTGATGTAACTGTTTCAGCTGCTATTAATACAGCAGCTGAAGGCGAAGATCCTGTTTATACATCAACAACCGGGCGTTTATCTACAGATGAAATAGTACCAATGCTTTATGCATCAACCAATATCGGCTTGCCTTTTACGGGATTGAATATTTTTGCTGAAGGTAATTTTTTGTCGATTGACGATCACACTTTATATGATTACCAAGCGGGTTTAAGTTATGAACTAGTTGATAATATTGCCGTAGATGTAAATGTTACTTTGGGGTATCGCTCAATTAAATTAGCGCTAGAAGATTTAAGTAACTTATATTCTGATCTTGAATTTAAAGGTGTATTTGTTGGTACTGTGGTTCATTTTTAGTTGAAGATCTCAACTATAAAGTTAATTTCTTTCTATTAAGGCATGGATAAATTCCATGCCTTTTTTATTCCTAAATGTTTAGTTATCCGAGTGCTTCATTCTTTATAAATATAACTGTTAACAAATCGTGACAATTGTTAATGCTCTGTAAAAATAATATCCCATTTCACTTGTCTTTTCTTTATTTAAATGTGTATATTTAAGCAATGCTCAAAATAAATTGAGCAAAATTTTATCTAATAATAAATTCTATTTTAACAATTTAATTCTAATCTAATAATGATAATAGGGACTTGTATGAATTTTAATAAATCAATAGTTGCCACTTTTGTTGGTGCAGCTATTAGTTCAGTTGCTCTTAATGTTGTTGCTGCAGATACCCAAAATGCGCCAACGTATAAATCTTTTGATAATGTTCAGACACAAAAAAAAGCAAGCCGTTCTAATGTTGCAACGGCAAGTGGTATGCAAAATCAATATGACGCTCAATTAGGCAAAAATACTTTTCAATGGGCTGACGTTAATCAAAGTAAACCTGATCTTGGGGCTATTGCTGCTGATCAACAATTAGCTGTTGCTGCCGATTTTTATTTAAATAAATTAATTGGTCAAACATCAGCAAAAAATTCTGTATTACAAACAGTTTTAGCCAATCAACATGACATTGGTCGTGGTGATAAAATCGCGAAATATAAGCAAGAAGTTGCTGGTATTGAAGTTTTTAATCGTGAATTCAACATAATGATGGATCCACAGTTTAATTTAGTTGCCTCTTCTGGCTATCTAGCAAACAGTGCTAGCAAACGTATATCTTCAGTCATTAAAAATTTACCGAATGCTTTTGGTGATTCTTCAAAAGCCATCAATGCTGCATTTGCTGAAATGGGCGGAGATGCTAAGTCTGTTAATCTTGTTAAGCAAGATTCAACAGGCATCTATGAAAGTTATAGCGCAGCAAATTTATCAAATGGTAAGCAAGTCATTGGTTCACCAAGAGCTAAAAAAGTTTTCTTTGAATTAAAAGGTGATTTAATTCCTGCGCATTATGTAGAACTTAAAACTAGTAATGTGGATACCGTAGAAGCTGATTATTATAGCTATATTATTTCAGCCAGAACAGGCGAAGTATTATTTAAGCAAAATTTAACCAGCCATGCTGAAAAATTTAATTATCGCGTATACGCAGATGAAGCAGGTAGACCTTGGGATAGCCCGCACGGCAATAACATTCCTCAAGCTGCAGGCGCAGCTGATAATGTATATCTAAGTGCTGATTACCTAATGGCGCCAATGGTAAGCTTAAGTACTGGACCAATTAGCACAGAAGATGCTTGGTTGGCTGATGATGCTACTACAACTCAAGGTAATAACGTTTCTGCATATGTTGATGCCATTGCACCTGATGGTTTAACCAATGGTGATTATACCGCTGAAACGACTGGTGATTTAACTTTTGATTATAGCTATGATGAAGATCAAGCTGAATACTCAATGGATAACCGAAAAGCGGCTATCGTCAATTTATTCTACTTAAATAACTATCTTCATAATGATTATTATGATCACGGTTTTGACGAAGTTTCAGGTAATGCTCAGAACGACAACTATGGCCGCGGTGGTGAAGAAGGCGATGTACTTCGTGCTGAGGTTCAAGATAATTCAGGGTTTAATAATGCGAATATGAGTACGCCTGCTGATGGTGGTTCGCCTCGTATGCAAATGTATTTATGGGAATCTACTCAAGCAATTAATGGTGTAGATTTTGGTGTAACTGTTACATCACATCCTGATTTAGGGTTGTTAGATGTAATTCAATTTGCAAGCTTTGGTCCTGATGTTTATGAGGTTTCAGGCGAGGTTGTTCGCATTGAAGATGGCACGGCTCCGATAAAAGATGGTTGTGAAGAGACTGTAAATGGCGCAGATGTTGCTGGTAAAATTGCATTAATTGACCGTGGTGCTTGTGCATTTACACAGAAAGTTAAACATGCACAAGATGCAGGAGCTATTGCTGTAATCATTGCTAACAACAACAACGATGGTACACCAGCACCTATGGGTGGCGCTGATGATACTATTACTATTCCAAGTATGGGTATTAATTACAGCGAAGGTGCTGATTTTGATGCATTGCTTGATGCGAATGAAACTGTTTCAGCTTCTATGTTTAAAAATGATCTTACTCGTACATTTAAAGCAAGTACTTGGGATAACGGCATTGTTGCTCACGAATGGGGTCACTATATCAGTAACCGTTTAGTTGGTAACGGTTCTGGTTTAGGTAACTTCCAAGGTAGAGCAATGGGTGAAGGTTGGGCTGATTTCCACGCTCTACTATTACTATCTGAAGAGAAAGATACTGCCGTTTTAGGTAACGATGATTACTCTGG
>JAQWHO010000142.1 GCA_029249355.1 Thalassotalea sp. | reverse complement strand
GGTTCTCTTCCATTATCAATGCCGCCTCTATTGCATCTTTAGCCTGATTCTTACTGGCTAACGGCGCTCCCCAAAAGGCCATAATACAATCACCAATAAATTTATCTAAGGTGCCCTGCGTAGAAAAAATCACCGCAACTTGTTGACTAAAATAATTATTTAATAACGTTAATATTTGATCCGCATTTTTATTTTCAGAAAGTTTTGTAAACCCTCTAATATCGGAAAATAATATCGTTAAATTGCACTTTTGATTAAGATGATTTTTATCTAATTTCCCTTGTGAAAGAAGCTCTAGTACTACCTGTGGATCTAAAAATCGACCAAACATCGATAATGCTTTTTGACGGTTCAAGTATTCTCGATAGCCAAAAACAAAACTGTAAATGAAAAAACTGAATATCATTAAAATTAAGGGGGATGCGATAAAAACAGCAATGTTTATGCTCATTAAATATAAGCTCAAGAAATAGCCTAAACAGACACAAAAAACGATGAGAGAAGTTGCAAATAAAAGCTGTTTTTTATATTGAGAAAAGTAAACAAAACAAAATGTAATCAATAAAACAAAACACATTGCCAGCAATAACGGTGTGATTCCTTCAACCTCCTGATAATACTTATGATTAATTAGGTTATCTATTGCGGTTGCCAACATATAAACACCAGGAAGGTTATGATTAATTGGTGTCGTTCTAGCATCATATAAACCTGCGGCTGTTGAGCCAATAAGAATAGTTTTACCCGTAAATTGTTTTAGAAACTGATTATCACCATTAACTACTGCTTGATAAACATCAAAATATGTAAACGTTTGATAAGGTTGTTCTTGATGACCGCGCCAATTCAATAATACTTTATTTTGATGCGGTAAATCTACACCATGTTGTTTGGCAATCTCACTGGCAAGCGAGTTAATTTTCCATCCTGAAATATTTCGATATACGTCATAATAACGGCCAATACCATCAAGTTCAGCTTGATAATTAATCACGCCTACACGCCAATTTTCTTTTTCTATCGCCATAGGTAATAGCAACAATGCTCGTGAGTGATGATCTGAATTGTTAGTTTGTTGCAGTGGTAATACATCTGAAAATTTTGCTAATGGATAGCCTTGATTTTCTTCACCTGTTAACGCCAGCATCGAAAAAAATACATTAGTTTGTTCAGCCAGAACTTCATTAAAATAACTATCGGCATCAGGACGATATAAGTCTTTTTCAGAGAAAAGAATATCAAATGCTAATAGCTTAATTTGATGATGTTGAAGCCCTTCCAGTAATTCGGCATGAACACTTCTAGGCCATACCCATCGCCCAGCAATACTTGTCATATTTTCAATAGAATAATCATCAATAGCGATAACAACTATTTTACTGTCAGCGGGTTTATCGGCTAATAATTGCTGACTTTGATGATCAAACAGAAAAATATCGGCTCTTTGTAACCAATTCAACTTTACTGCCAGCACTGTAAATAATAAAAAACCAATAAATATAAAGGCTATTAAGACATTTTTTTCAGAATTAACCGTCATCTACCTTCACGAATTTTCTAAGTAAGTTAACTTAAGCCTAATGCAATTTTCTATTTTTACGAACTGAACAATTTTTCCGCATTATACGAACAAGAAAAATAATCATATCGAACCTATACTGTCTATAAACATCATTTATTAAAATGAGTTAAGGGAGAAAAATGAAAAACATTGAACACTTTATTGACATAGGTATCGCATTATCTACTGAAAAAAACCATCAAGTTTTATTAGAAAAAATACTATTAAGCGCAATGGAATTATCTCATGCCGATGGCGGTACAATTTATTCAATTAATGATGAACAACAATTAGTTTTCGATACCCTTATCAATAAAAGTCTTGATATTCATTGGGGCGGCACAACCACTCACAAAATTGAAATCCCAGCTATCGATATTTATCAATATCAACAACCGAATAAAAGTGCTTTAGTTTCAATAGCCGCGACAACAGGAAAAGTGATCAATATTGAAGATGCCTATCATGTTCAAGAATATGATGTGACCGCGGCAAAAGAAATGGACGAACGCACGGGCTATCGCACCCGCTCAGTATTAACGTTACCGATGAATAACCATGAAAATGATCTCACGGGTGTGGTTCAACTTATTAATGCAACAGACTCTAACGGTGAAGTGATCGCTTTTGACAAAAGTATAGAACGTACTATTCATGCATTAACATCATTAGCAGCCGTCATTTTAACTAATAAACAACTTATCGATCAGATGGAAGAATTGTTTGGCTCGTTTTCACGATTAATCGCTTATGCTATTGACAAAAAATCACCTTACACGGGTGGACATTGTCGTCGTGTTCCCGAAATCACCATGTTACTCGCCAGAGCTTGCCATGATGTTGATGCAGGGCCATTAGCCAGTTTCTCGCTCAGTGATGCTGATTTTCATGAGTTAAGTGTGGCTGCTTGGCTGCATGATTGCGGCAAAGTAGCAACGCCAGAATATGTCATGGATAAAGCAACAAAGTTAGAAACCGTGTTTGATCGCATAGAACTGATTATTACTCGTTTTGAAGTTGCCTCATTAAATGTTTCACATCATGCAAAATATGATGATAAAGAAAAGGTTAAACACCTAAAACAACTTGCTGACGATAAAGCTTTTATAGTGAAAGCCAATACTGGCGGAGAGTTTTTTGATGATGATAAAATTAATCGTGTTTTTCAAATAGCCAAAGACTATAAAGTCACCATTAATGGCGTTACTCAACCGGTAATTTCTGATGACGAAGTGCTTAACTTAATCACAAAACGTGGCACATTAAACGAAAAAGAGCGACGAATTATTAACGGGCATATGGATGTAACGGTAGATATGTTGGAATCGATGCCATTTCCTAAACATTTAAAAAATGTGCCGGAATATGCCTGTGGCCATCATGAGAAAATGGACGGCACTGGTTACCCTAAAGGGTTAAAGCGTGATGAAATGTCGATACCTGCACGTATCATGGCAATAGCCGATGTATTTGAAGCGCTAACCGCTAATGATCGTCCTTATAAGCCACCTAAAACAATTTCTCAAAGCATCACGATAATGGATAGAATGAAAGAAAATGATCATTTAGATCCTGACTTATATGATGTGTTTATTAATGAAAATGTACATATTGAATTTGCTAAAAAGTTTTTAGACAAAACGCAACTAGATCTTTAACTGTAAACTTTTCTATGCAACTTCTATAAATAAGCTATGTTTGAAAAATGTTAATTTAATGTATACTGTTCATTAAATAACATAGGAAAGGTGTTCACTGAAAGAACTTAAATATACCGAATGAATTCATAGGAATTAAGTTTGCAAAGTGCTTTTAAAAAACCTGCAGTAATATTTTCACTCTTATTAATGTAATGGTTTAATGAAACTGGAAAGGTTTATAGCTTAAAATAAGCAAAACCTTAAAGGTATTCAAATGACCAGAAAAGTAAAAGTTAATATCAGCTCAAGTCAAAAACTAGAATATGCCAAACTCATGGTTGATGAGGGG
>JAQWHO010000141.1 GCA_029249355.1 Thalassotalea sp. | reverse complement strand
CTTGACAGAGTAAATAATCATTAATATTAAATTCTTCCTCAACAAAGGATAAGATCTTACTTTCTAATAAAGTGTCTACGTCTTTTGTAGGTAACGGAACTATGGTGGGCACCCAGTCACCTTGTCTTAACTCCATAGGTATCCAGTCAGTCTCTTTCAAATTATCAAAGACATAAAACTTGTCATAAAATAGAAGTTTTGAAAGATCAAGAGAGTTAAAGCTGTTCAAGACTGCAATATATTTTAAGGGAGCTGACATAATATATTTCCAAACCTATTTATTACTAGCCATAAAGAATCACTTTATCAACAACACAATTTATTTCCAAATCACTCTAGAATATTTTCACACAAACATAATTTTACTGAGCATGGTAATTGAATAAAGTTTATTAAACTAAACTTTTTGTAAATAGCCTCTGAATATATGTAGCTTAGCTGAATTAGCTCCCGTTAGGTAAATTAAAGTTATACCCTAGTCAAACACTCATATTATTAAGTAGTCACCTGAGATAATAATTGGCTCTCAAGAAGTATTCATATTAGACAAACCTTTTTATCAACCTAAAATTTTTTTGATTTTTAAAATAGTTTTCTACTTTAAATTGAAAAAAATATGATAAATGTTATTCTTTATTGCGAATAGAGACTTAAAATAACTTAACCCATTATTTTATAAAGATTTTTCATAGGGCAATCATTTAAATCATCATAAATTATTTTCAAGGGTATGTTGATATGGGCAGAGAATACGATGGAATTCATCGTTTAACTTTCTTAATAGGCTTAGACGGCAATATCAGTCACGTTTTTAATAAATTTAAAACGAAAGATCATCATCAAGTTGTATTAGATTTCTTATCGGCTAATGCATAACGCTAAAAGTTAGCGTTAATTAACGCAAATTAACACTAATTAACGAAAAAGACCGTAAACGTGTTTACGGTCTTTTTTTATAGCTAAATAATAAGGTTATATTAACAATGATTTTATAAATAATAAGAGTTAAACGTTACTATGGTCAGCAATAGCTGTTGATGAAGGCCACGCATTTAAAACGGCTTTTACTAAGGTCGCTAGTGGAATAGCAAAGAACACCCCCCAAAAGCCCCACAAACCACCAAATAAAATAACGGCAATAATGATAGTAACAGGGTGTAAATTTACCGCTTCAGAGAATAATAATGGTACTAATAAGTTACCATCTAATGCCTGAATAATACCGTATGCGATCATGACATAACCAAATTCAGCGCCAAATCCCCACTGAAAAAGTGCCACTAAAAATACAGGTAAAGTCACAATTGTCGCTCCCACATAAGGAACAAGTACCGACAACCCCACTAATACACCTAAAAGCACCGCGTAATTTAATCCTAAAATCGCAAATGCAACCGTAGACGCAGTACCAATAATTAATATTTCAATCACTTTACCACGAATATAATTCATAATTTGTTGATTCATTTCATCACCAACTTGGGTCGCCATTTTTCTATCTTTTGGTAAAAATTGACTAAAACTCGACAGTAACTCTTTTTTATCTTTCAAGAAGAAGAACACCATCAATGGCACTAAAATCAAGTAAATTAATAACGCGACAATATCTGAAATAGAATTCAATGAAGCTTTAAGAGCAACTTCCCCCCATTCAATCAACTTATCATTAACTAAAGTGATCACCGACTGAATTTGTTCTGCCTTAATAAATTCTGGATATTGTTCCGGCAAGGTCAGTAAATAAGTTTGCCCTTGAGAAAGCATTTGCGGCACTTCTTGAATTAAATTAGAGCTTTGTCGCCAAATAATAGGCATTAAACCTAAAAAGGCAATTAATGCTAAACCAACAAAAGCGACAACGATTACAACGGTTGATAGCATGCGAGACAAACCAAAATGGCCGAGTTTATTTACAGGTAAATCCAGTAAAAATGCGATCGCAATTGCGACAAATACAGGCATAAGCAAACCACTTAGAAAGTAAATCGCTAAGAATGCCATCATCAAAATAACAACAAGCGTTACCGCATTCGGATCAGAGAATTTTTGCTTATACCATTGCGAGAAAAAAGAAACCATTATAATAACTTACCTGTTTTAATGTGAAATTCGACTATTGAATTTTCAAGCCGTTGTTGCGTATACTGATAACCTTTAGCGCTTAAATATTTTGGGATATCTGATTTAGAACCTTGATCGGAAATTCGAATAAAACAACTATCATTAACTTGTAGTTTTTTTAACATTATTCGCATTTTAACGAGCGGTAAAGGACATTTGTCTTTACTGGCATCATACTTATAAATCATAAAGAAAATATTCAACAGCGCTTTTGTTTGATTATCTAATTTGCGACAATCAATTACAATCAAGTTTTCGAAATCTAAAGATAAATTATTATTAGCAGTACTTTTATTAGTAATATGTGTTGGGACATTATTAAATGAGTAAATTACCAGATAAACCAACATTAAAAGATATCCACGCTTATAAAAGAAAACTCAATTGGGGAGAAGTTCCTTCTATTTATCAGATGGCCGCTTCGTCAATTGGTGAAATGGACGGTCTGTTAACCCACGGATTTGAAAGTGCTTATAAAAAGCTGTTAGATCCAAGTGATTGGAATTTGGCTTACCTTAACGGGTATAAAGACGAGTCTGGTAATATTCTCGTCAAACAAAAACCCGTTATTGAACTTAGGCATGTCTATTGTGCTAATAACTATGAACTTCATTGCTATCCTATAGTCAAAGGAGAGCGAGCATTAATGCAATTGAAAAATGATCCTCACTGCCCTTTTAATCTTTGGCAACCCGAAACGATGCAAATGCTCTTTCGCCTTTGCAGTATTGTACCTATGATTGTTTTTACGTTTAAAAGTGGCGATAAAGCGGATATGCAATTAATTAAATATGCTCATAATAAAATTGAAGAACTCATAGGAAACTTAGCGCAATCTTTTGAAATAAGAACCGTTCAAGGCTTCAGTATTGCTGAGTTCTGTAAAGAACTATACAAAAGAAGACCTAACTTTAACTTAACTGATCTACTTGATATTGAAGAAGACTAACGGAACATTAACTTTGGTAAAACTATCTTTATTACTTAATACTTTTTTATTGGTTATTGGCCTTTCAAGTCCATACAGCCATGGCCAACAAGTCAATAATAAAAACAACGGAAAAAATAAACTCCCCGAAATTGGCGCCGCTGGTTTTAGCGCATTATCCATTGATAAAGAACGTCTCATTGGCGTTGCTATGATGAAGCACCTACGTGCATCTCAACCCATCGTCAACGACCCTATATTAATCGAGTACATTAATGATTTAGGTAATCGCATGGTGCGAAATGCTCTAGATGTTCATTACAATTTTGAATTTTTTCTCGTCAATAATAAAGAGCTCAATGCCTTTGCCTTTTTTGGTGGACATATAGGTATTCATACAGGGCTTTTAACCACTGCCGATTCAGAAAGTGAATTAGCGTCAGTTATTGCCCATGAAATATCTCACGTTACACAGCGACATCTTGCAAGAAAACTGGAAGCGCAAAATCGTAGCCAACCGTTAACCATGGCAGGCATGATTTCTGGGGTATTATTAACCTTAATTAACCCTACGGTAGGAATGGCAGCGCTGAGTACCAGCATGGCGGCGTCGCAACAAGCATCAATAAACTATACTCGCACTAACGAAAAAGAAGCCGATCGCGTTGGCATACAATTGTTAGCTAACAGTGGTTTTGATCCTATGGGCGCACCCAACTTTTTTGGCAAAATGGCTGAACAATATCGTTATACAAGTAAGCCACCAGCTATGTTATTGACTCATCCATTACCAGAATCACGTATTTCAGAAGCGCGGGTTAGAGCACAAAACCTTCCTGCAAGACAAATACGAGCAAGCTTAGATTTTGAATTAGCTAAAGCGCGTTTAAAAGCCAGATACGAAGGCAATGCCCAAGATAATATTAAAATATATTTGAAAGAAATAGAAAAACAACGCTATGTCTATAAACAAGCAGCACAATATGGTTTAGCCATTGCCTATTTTGAAAATAAAGATTATCAAAAATCGCTTGAATTAATCACGTCTTTAATTTCAGAAGATAAAAATAACTTATTTTATGTCGACCTTTTTACGGATATCCACATTAATATTAAAAACTTTACACCAGCACTTGAAAAATTAAACGAATTAAATCTTTTAATGCCAAATAATCAAGTGGTTGCCTTAAATTATGCAAACGCGTTAAATGAAGCAGAAAATTATCAACAAGCTGAAATTTTACTGCAAGATTTTTTACTGGTTCAACCCAATAATTTTATCGCCCACGATTTACTCACTGATACGTATAGAAAACAAAATAAAATGGCGATGATGCATGCCACGAAAGCAGAAGTATTTGCCTTATTAGGTGCATATCCGAGAGCGATTGATGAATTACAAACAGGTTATAATTTTGCCGATGATAAACCTTTAGTGAAAAAGCGCATCAAAGCACGTATCATTCAATTTCAAGAACAAGAAAATAAACTTAAGCGGCTTAACTAATTTATTAATGAGTTAATAATTTAGTTACTAAATTAATATTTATCGCTATCACCACCAAAAATCATGAGTGCAAAATGCTAACTATTTACCACAATCCTCGTTGTTCAAAAAGTCGACAAACTCTTGCGTTAATTGAAGATAACAATCAAGACGTCACCATTGTTGAATATTTAAAAAATCCACTGACGGACATTGAAATCAAAAACTTACTTAACGCATTAGCAGTAAGTCCTATTGAAATGATGAGAACCAAAGAAGCTGAATTTAAAGAACAAAATTTAAAAAATGCTGACGATGAAACATTGATCAATGCGATGATAACAACACCAAAATTGATTGAACGCCCTATCGTCGTTAAAAACGATAAAGCAATCATCGGGCGTCCGCCTGAAAATGTTTTAACTTTATTTTAATTTGCGCATAATGAAACGATTTTTTTCTACACAAACTCATAAAAAAATAGCGCTGACGGGTTACTTTTCATTGTTGATATATATGCCAATTTGGCTGTTAATCATTAATCCATCAGAAGGTTTATCGCCAACTTTAACCTTAATCATGTTTACCTTGCCGTTGTTATTCCCACTTAAGGGTTTAGTACAAGGTAACCCGTATACTTATGCCTGGTCTAATTTTGTAGTCATGATTTATTTTC
>JAQWHO010000140.1 GCA_029249355.1 Thalassotalea sp. | reverse complement strand
CAGTGTTTAAAATCAGTAAAGCGGTTATTCGTACTATGATGAAAAAGCGCAACGGTCGTATTATTAACATTGGCTCTGTTGTCGGTACTATGGGTAATGCTGGTCAAGTTAACTATGCAACAGCAAAGGCTGGTCTTATTGGATTCACTAAATCATTAGCTAGAGAAGTAGCATCACGCGGAATTACCGTAAATACTGTTTCTCCAGGTTTTATCGATACAGATATGACTCAAACGTTAACAGATGAGCAAAAAGAAGGTATATTCTCTCAAGTGCCTGCAAATCGTTTAGGTAAGCCTGAAGAAATTGCTAATGCAGTGGCATTTTTAGCTTCGGATAGCGCAGCGTATATTACGGGTGAAACATTGCACGTAAATGGCGGAATGTACATGGTTTAATCGATATTTAAGAATGAAATATTGATTAAACAGTACTAATAAATATAATAAAAATTATGTCTAAAGGTTAGACCAGTGCAAAAAGCAATATTAGAAGCTTGCAAGGGACGCTTTAGACGAATACACTACACGCAATTTTGAATAATTGTATTTTCTAGTAAAGGAAAAAAAATGAGTACTATCGAAGAACGCGTAAAAAAAATTACTATTGAGCAATTAGGTGTAAGCGAAGAAGAAGTTAAAATTGAAGCTTCTTTCGTAGACGACTTAGGTGCAGATTCTTTAGACACAGTTGAATTAGTAATGGCGTTAGAAGAAGAATTTGATACAGAAATTCCTGACGAAGAAGCTGAAAAAATTACAACTGTTCAAGCAGCTATCGATTACGTAACTGCTAACCAGTAATAACTACCGGTTAAAAGTAATTAACTAGGCGGTTTAATTACCGCCTATTTTGTTTTTATACCTCTAGAATCTGTTAGTAATTAACAAATTCACTCTCTTTCAAATATTCAATTCTATCGGAGGCAACTCTTCCTATGCGTCGTGTTGTAATTACCGGTTATGGTATGCTTTCCCCTTTGGGAAATAATGCTGAATCTACATGGCAAAACTTATTAGCAGGAAAAAGCGGCATTGGTGCTATCGAGCATTTTGATGTCAGTAATTTTCCGACAAAGTTTGCAGGTTTAGTTAAAAATTTTGACCCCGAGCAATTTGGTATCGTGAAAAAAGATACTAAAAAAATGGATCTATTCATTCAATACGGCCTTGCTGCTGGTATTCAAGCTTTTGAACATTCTGGTTTAGAAGTGAATGAAAACAATGCTGAACGCATTGGTGTTGCAGTAGGTTCTGGTATCGGTGGTTTATCACTAATTGAAGAAAATCATACCAAATACCTTAAAGGTGGCGTGAGAAAACTCTCACCATTTTTCTGCCCATCGACTATTTTAAATATGGCCGCTGGTCACTTATCTATTAAATTAGGATTACGTGGCCCTAACATCGCAATCGTTACTGCTTGTACATCAGGTGTTCATAATATTGGTCATGCAGCTCGTATGATCATGCACGGTGACGCTGATGCAATGCTAGCTGGCGGCGCTGAAAAAGCCTCTACTGAACTTGGTATTGGTGGTTTCTGTGCCGCTCGCGCATTATCTACACGCAATGACGATCCACAAGCGGCAAGCCGACCTTGGGACAAAGACAGAGATGGCTTTGTACTGAGTGATGGAGCTGGCATTGTTGTGGTTGAAGAGTATGAGCATGCTAAAGCCCGTGGTGCTAATATTTATGCTGAAATTGTAGGTTTTGGTATGAGTGGTGATGCATATCATATGACATCTCCTCCAGCAGACGGTGCTGGTGGCGCACTTGCGATGAAAAATGCTTTACGTGACGCTAAAATAAATGCTGATCAAGTGGGTTATATTAATGCCCACGGTACATCAACAATGGCGGGTGATAAAGCTGAAACAAATGCGGTTAAGTCAGTTTTTGGTGATGCTGCATACTCAACCATGATGGGTTCAACTAAGTCGATGACTGGTCACTTGTTAGGTGCTGCAGGTTCTGTCGAAGCTATCTTTACGGCTCAATCTTTATTTCATAATCAAGTTCCACCGACAATTAATCTTGAGAACCCTGATGAAGGTTGTGATCTTGATTACATTAGAGGCAGTGCTAGAGATGTTAATTTAGAATACGCTTTATGTAATTCATTTGGCTTTGGTGGCACAAACGGTTCGCTGGTACTTAAAAAAGTTAATTAAATTTTTAATCAATTTAAGTTTCCACTTTCAACAAAGCACTTGAAACTAATCCATTGAAATGAAAAAGTATATAAGCCTGAATACTGTTGTGGTATTCAGGCTTATTTGTAAATACAATTACAACGTTTTCTAGAAATTATCACTAGACATGTATGTTTGAGATGAAAAATTAAAATAATAAAGATTTGAGTGATTTATGCATTATTATTCAGTAAATGGACAACATCAGTCTTCTATTGCTATAAGTGATCGGGCAATTGCCTATGGTGACGGAATATTTACCACCGCAAAAGTATATAATGGACAAATTCAGTTTTTATCATCACATATCAATCGCCTTATTGAAGGTTGCCAATATCTAAAAATTAACTTTACGCAATCTCAAATTTTAGTTGATGAAATTGTCAATGTTGCTCAACATTACCCATTAGCTGTATTGAAAATAATCATTACAGCCGGCTCGGGTGGACGAGGCTACTCTCGTCAAGGTGTCGGCGATGCTCAAGTTATTGTCTCTATTCATGACTTTCCAGCACATTATGAGCATTGGTCTGAACAAGGTATTTCTCTTGTAAACTGTAATATTCAATTAGGTTTAAATCCTTTGTTAAAAGGGCTTAAACACTTAAATCGACTTGAGCAAGTCTTAATTAGGGATGAATTAGATAACTCACCAGCGGATGATTTATTAGTTTGCGATCTAAATGGCTATGTTGTTGAAACAAGCAGTGCTAATGTATTTTGGATGCGAGGAGATAAAGTTTATACTCCTGTATTACAAGATGCTGGAGTAGTCGGTCTATATAGAAAAAGTATTTTATCTTTCGATTCGAGCATTCAATTAGTCAAAGAAAAGCGACTTGAATTAAATGATATTACTTCAATGTTTATTTGTAATAGTGTTATGGGCGTTATCCCTGTTTCTCAGTTGAATAATAAGCCGCTTGATATAGCACCAGTATTAAATTATCGAGAAAGTTTATTAAACCATTATCAAGAAAAGGTCAGCTAATTTGTCTCTTATAAAAAAAATAATCGTTTTCGGATTTCTATTTGTTTGTTTATCTTCAATCGCATTGATTGGAATGACCTATTATAAAGTCAATCAAAAAAATCTACTCGATAATGAAATGCTAATCACCGTTGAACGGGGAACATCATTTAATCGCTTTACAAAAAAACTTCAAAATAAAGGTGTGATTGAAACACGATTTTGGTTAAGAAATTATATTCGTTTGAATAAACAATTTTCCGAAATTAAAGCCGGTACATACTTGATAAAACCTGAGCAAACAAATCAATCAATATTAGCAATGATCGCTAGTGGTAATGAACATCAATATTCTATTACCTTTGTTGAAGGTACTACTTTTAAACAATGGTTAGCGCAACTTAATGCTCAACCAGAGTTAACACATCAATTAACACAAAACTCAGATTCTATAAGCCAAGCGATTAAAAAAATAGGCATAGAGCATGAAAACCCAGAAGGTCTATTTTTTCCTGACACCTACGCATTTACCTATAAAACCACTGATGTTGAAATATTAAAAAGAGCTTATATTAAGATGCAGCAACAGTTAGATATTGCTTGGACTACCAGAGCTGTAGGTTTACCTTATGAAAACGCTTATCAAGCCTTAATCATGGCTTCAATTATTGAAAAAGAAAGTGGTAAATTTGCTGAACATCGAACTATTTCTTCTGTTTTTATTAATCGATTAAATAAAAAAATGCGCTTACAGACAGATCCTACCGTTATTTATGGTTTGGGCGATCGTTACCAAGGTGATATTAAGCGAATACATTTAAAAGAAAAAACGCCTTATAATACTTATAGAATTAATGGCTTACCGCCTACACCTATTTCAATGCCTGGCTTGTCGGCGTTAGAAGCCACTATGCAACCAGAAGACACCGATTATTTTTATTTTGTCAGTAATGGAGAAGGTAAACATATCTTTTCAACAACGCTAACTGAACATAATAAAGCCGTAGCTAAATATCAATTGGCTAAATAAGTTATAGCAAGCAAGTAAGAGATTTAAATGAGTATTGGAAAATTTATAGTTATCGAAGGTATTGAAGGAGCAGGGAAGTCTTCTGCGATTGAAGTCGTCAAGAAAGTTTTAGAAGAGTATAACCTTGAGTATATATCGACAAGAGAACCCGGTGGAACAAAGTTGGCTGAATCTCTACGTGATATTGTAAAATCAGCAGATCATTGTGAAACCGTCACGCAAGAAACTGAGTTATTATTGATGTATGCCGCTCGCAGCCAATTGTTAGCTAATCGCATTCTCCCAGCCTTAAATGAAGGGAAATGGGTAATTGGTGATCGTCATGATCTTTCTTCAAAAGCCTACCAAGGTGGTGGCCGACAATTTGATGATAAAGTTATGGATTTGATTGCGGAGGTAACTTTAAAAGGTTTTAAACCCGATTTAACACTTTATCTGGATATTTCCCCAGAGCAGGGATTATCACGCGCACAAGCAAGAGGTGAGCTTGATCGTATCGAACAGGAGAAAATTGAATTTTTTCATCGTGTTCGCGATAAGTATTGTCAAATAGCAGCAAGTGACTCCAGTATTATCACGATTAATGCGGGTGAAGAAATGCCGGTAGTACATGAAAATATTCGTCAACAATTTTCGATGTTTATCAAAAGTACTTTGGAAAATAATTAATGAAGCCGTGGCTAGCTCAAAATAAAACTCATTTTGTTGAACTTTTAAAGCAGCAAAGTTTGCCGCATGCCATGATTTTATCTGGGGTCAATGGAGCAGGAAAAAAAGAGTTAGCGACTTGGTTAAGTAACACTTTACTGTGTCAATCGTTGAATACCGAAAATATAAATAATATTCAAAATTTTCAAGAGCTGCCATGCAAGCAATGTAAGTCTTGTAATTTGTATCATCAACATACGCATCCAGATCATATTAATATTGAATTAACGACAGCAAGTATTGGCGTTGATCAAATTAGAAAAGTCAGTCGTTTTTTTGAAAAAACTGCGCAATTAGCAACAAATCAAGTGGTGGTTATTGAAAGCGCTGAATCTATGACTGAATCAGCGGCTAATGCGCTTTTAAAAACCTTAGAAGAGCCAACCAATAACAGTTTTATTATTTTATTGGTAAATGATGAACAGCGTTTACTGCCAACTATTATTAGTCGTTGTCGACATATTCAGCTTAAACCACCCACGGGCAATGACTTATTATCATATTTAGATAAAGATAATGATGAGAGTGCTAATCAAGATCCTTTCTTAAATCTATCTCACTTATCTGAACTTAATGATGAACATATAAATCAACAATACATAAACTTTACTGAATGTTTTATTCGTTTTTTAATTGAAAAAAATCAAAGAATGCAATTGTCATCAGCGATTCAGCAAAATGAAAATAGTATTAACTGGCTTGAAAGAACGACTATCAACTTAATGCGTGCCGAAGCTAAATGGTTAAGAAGTATTAAAGTTGATGGTTTTTCGGATGATAAATTATTAGCATATTTACAACAAAATAAAGAAAAACTTTGGCAGGTTTATCTTTTAATTAAGCGTTATAATAAACAAAGACTGACTTTAGTTCAGCTTAATAATGAGTATAGTTTAGAAAAACTGTTAGTTGATATGTGGGTTATTATGAATGCGGTAGAGGATTAAAATGGAAAATTTGTATTTAGAATTTGTGAGTGATCGCGAGTTATACCAATCTTATATGCCGTTTGTAAAAAATGGTGGCCTATTTGTTCGAACCACTGAGCATTTTGAATTAGATGTGGATATTGAATTACAAGTATTGCTTCCTGACTCACTTGAACCATCACAAATTATCGGTAAAGTTTGTTGGTTAACACCTGTAGGCGTACAAAATGGCACACCAGCGGGTATTGGTATCACTTTTATTGAAGACCCTGATAATATGCGCAGTCAAATTGAAAAAGCGATAGGGCGACTTTTAAACTCTTCAGATGCAACATTAACGATGTAATTCACTTTAATTGTTATTGAAACGCTTTATTCATTTACCTTTTTAATAAATATTTACAGGAGTACGTCGTTGTACATTGATTCTCATTGCCATTTAGATCGACTTGATCTGACTTCGTTTGATAATAATTTAGACCATGTAATTTCTGCAGCTGAACAAGCTCAGGTTAGTCAATTGTTGTGTGTGAGTGTCACACTGGAAGACTTTCCGTTAATGGCTGAAAAAACAGCTAAATATGATAATGTTTTATTAACTTGTGGCACACATCCATTAAACCAAAGTGATGAAGTTGATCAGAATCAACTGGCGCAGCTGTCGCAATCACCCAGAGTTATTGCCATTGGTGAAACTGGGTTAGATTATTTTTATGCCCCTGAAACTAAATCGGTACAACTTGACTCATTTCGTAAACATATTCGTGTTGCTAATCAATTAAACAAACCTTTGATCATTCATACCCGAGATGCCCAAGAAGATACACTTAATATTTTACGTGAAGAAAATGCACAAAATGTTGGCGGTATTCTGCATTGCTTTACAGAAACGTGGGAAATGGCAGAACAAGCGATTGATATGGGATTTTATATTTCTTTCTCAGGCATTGTCACTTTTAAAAATGCCAGTGCATTAAGAGAAGTTGCTAAGAAAGTACCGGATGATAAAATATTAATTGAAACAGACTCGCCTTATTTAGCGCCTGTGCCTCATCGAGGAGAACAAAATCAACCGGCTTACGTTGTTGAAGTGGCAAAACACTTAGCGAGTATTCGTGGTCAATCGGTTGAACATATTGCTAAAATATCGACTGAAAACTTCAAACACTTATTTAAGCTAAAATAAGGCATTTCTACTCATAAAATTGATTAGATTTCAGAAAAAAACAGCCCGAAACTACACCTAGTCTCGGGCTTAGGGGATGGCTCAAAAAGGATATGAGCCGTGCGCTAATTAACAGGTTTTGTTACTAAAACAATATAAAGCTTGCGAGCATCATTGGTTAATAATTAATCTGTAAAATTAATTGTAGTGCAAACTTTACCAAATGCTAATTTTATTTTTAATTACTTTTAAGGGTTTGAAATTTAACTATTAAAGTAACTCTTTAAAAATTACTTTCACACATTGATAACTGCTTTTGTACCGGTAAATCACATGTTGTCCACAGCTTTTAGCTTGTTTTATTATTTCACTAGCATATAAGTAGGCATTTAACTCTGTATTTAACTATGCAATGATATCGTACTAACTCTAAATGATTGAAATTCACTGTGTTAAATCGCCTTTGGATCAGCTTTTTTCTTATTGCCTTTATTTCTGCTCTCTATCAATGGTTAATACTTGATCAAGTATTAATTTTCGAGCAGTTAGTGTCGGCTATTTTTGATATGTCTAAAGTCACCGTTGATATTGCCATAGGTTTAGTAGGGATTTTAAGCTTTTGGCTAGGTATGATGAAGGTTGCAGAAAATGCCGGATTAATTGAAAAATTATCTCGAGCCATTTCGCCTTTATTTAGCAAACTAATGCCTGATGTACCAAAAGGTCATCCTGCTATTGGTTCAATGACAATGAATTTGTCGGCTAACTTTTTAGGTTTAGACAATGCTGCTACACCTTTAGGCTTAAAAGCCATGCAAGATTTACAGCAATTAAACCCGAAGAAAGACACTGCAAGTAATGCACAAATACTATTCTTAGTCTTAAACACTTCCTCGGTAACGTTATTTCCTGTGGCTGTTTTTGTTTATCGCGCGCAACAAGGTGCGGTAAATCCTACCGATGTATTTGTACCTATTTTACTAGCAACATTTGCTTCTACTTTGGCTGGATTATTGGCGGTAGCCACTATCCAAAAAATAAAATTATATAATCAAATTGTATTGTTATACCTTTCAGGTGGAATTGCTTTGGTCGGCGGCTTAGCCGTATATTTTTCTACTTTAACCGCTCAAGCTTTAGCACAACAGTCATCACTTTTTGGTAACTTACTGATCTTTTCAACGTTGATAATATTTATTATTAGCGCAATGCGAAAAAAAGTAGATGTTTACGACAGCTTTATAGAAGGAGCAAAGCAGGGCTTTGAAACAAGCATTAAACTCATTCCATATTTACTGGCAATGTTGTGTGCAATTGGTGTTTTTCGGGCAAGTGGCGCATTAGAATTAATTGTCGACACATTTAGACGTTTTATCATGTTTTTAGGATTTGATACTCGCTTTGTTGATGCTTTGCCAACAGCTGTAATGAAACCCCTTAGCGGCTCTGGTGCAAGGGCAATGATGATTGAAACCATGAATACGCATGGTGCCGATTCATTTGCCGGAAGATTAGCTTCAATAGTGCAAGGTTCAACAGAGACGACTTTTTATGTACTTGCCGTATACTTTGGTTCGGTAGGCATCCGTTATAGCAGGCACGCTATAACCTGTGGCTTAGCGTGC
>JAQWHO010000139.1 GCA_029249355.1 Thalassotalea sp. | reverse complement strand
CTGTAAAAGGACAAGTATCAAAATGTAATATGTGTGTTGACCGTTTAGAAGTAGGTTTAAAGCCTGCGTGTGTATCTGCTTGTGTCGGTAACGCGTTTGATTTTGGTGTCATTGAAAATACGCCAGAAAACAGAGAACAATGTAAAACCAGTATTCCGGGTTTTCCTGATCCAGAAATCACTCATCCTAATATTCGTTTTCAACAAACAAAAACTTTACCTCATGAAATGAATCGTACTGATTCTATGCCAGTAAAATATCATAAAGATAAAGAAGGTAATTACAAACCTGTTGTAGATCAAAAAGCCGGTAAAGCGAAACACTGGAACTTAGGAAAGCTTAACAGCAGAGAAAACCCATTAGTGCTATTTACCTTATTTGCTCAAGCAGCTTTTGGTACTTTCTTAATACCATTTTTAGCGGCGTTATTAGGTGTAGAAGCTTGTGTTACCTTTGTAGAATCAGAAATGTTTTTACCATTAACTGTCATTTCATTATTAATGACTGCCTTTGCGTTATTAATGAGTGTCACTCACCTTGGCAAACCGATGCGTTTTTATCGCGGTTTTAATAACCTAAGATATTCGCCAATGGCACGAGAAGGTTTCGGTTTAGCGATGTTTTCTGTAGGTTGTGGTTTAACCGCATTATTCAGTTTACCGATGAATGAATGGGTGAATGAATTAAGCGTTGAGTTATTCGCATTAAACTTAGTAGAAATAACAGCAGGAATGCCGTTATTACAACTTCAACTTTCTGCTGGCGTTTTTGCACTGGTTGCGGGTACTGGTGGTATTTATTACATGAATAAATGTTATCAAATTAAAGCCCGCCCATTTTGGCATCACATTCAAACGGCAACATCGTTTTTAGGTAACAGTTTATCGCTTGGCGCATTGGTAAGTGGTGTGATCGTTATTGCTACCTTATTAGTATCGCAAAGCCCTGCAGAACAAGTTAACCAAGCAATTTTAGTGTTTACCGGTGTATTTACGATTGGCTTGTTACTTGAGGGTATTGGCTTAATCAAACATAACAAAGACTTAAACCGTAGTGATAACGAAGGTGGTGCAGCACATTACATTCAATGTACAACTTTTGGTAAAACTTATTTACTTAGAAATACCTTATTAACATTAAATACATTAGCCGCGGTAGGTTTACTATCAGCTAATCTATTAGGTTTTAATGATATTAATTCATTATTAGTATTGTGGAGTGTATTAGCGATAGTGAATTGTGCAACCGCCGTTATTGGTAGGGCTTTGTTTTATATTCTTGTTATTCCTAAGACAATGCCAGGCGCATTTTTCTGGAAAAACAAAGGCTTTGAACAACACGCTAGAGATATTGGCTTAGCCGACAATCCTGCAACAGGTGTTGCGCCGTTAGCACATTAGTTAAGCAACGTTGAGAGCAATTCCTAATAGCATTAGTATTTCTCTCAACCACTTATTCAAATTCCCCTGAGAATAATCATGTTAAAAAACCTTGAAGACACCATTAACAAACATTGCTTAATTGCCCTAAGTTATTTCAGTGTCGATAATAAACCACTCAAGCAGACCTTATTAGCAGGCACCGTTAAATCTGTTGATAAAGAAATGGGCATTACCCTTTCACTATTTGTCGAAGAGAAAACACAAGCGAATGGCGATAAAAAAGAGTCGCCAGAATTTATTTTACCGGCAAATTTATCTTGTTGGTTTAATGCCCCAAAAGGGTCATTTACCACCAGTAATACAGAGATAAAAATCGAAAACCCCGATTTTTTAGTTACCTGGGATATATATCAAACCAAGAAACCTAAAGATGCTAAAGAAGAAGGCGAACAACAATGGTGGGAGTGGCATCCAAGAACGGCGCCTCCGCAAGTGAATTAATTTAAAAAGCTGATTAAAGGAACTGGTTTAAGCTAAGCTAGGCCAACTCAACAGTTCATAAGACGGTAGAAGACTATTTACGTAGCGATTTTTCTAACTCGCTGCGTTTTTGAATAACATGTGCCAGTACAGAGATAGCAATTTCAAACGGCGTTTTACTGCCAATATCAAGCCCAACTGGTGAATGCATTTTGTCGAGTAACTCTGGACTTTCAACATAGTTAACCAGCCTTTCATTACGTTTTCTACAGGTATTTTTTGAACCGATTGCGCCAATATAAAATGCTTTCGTCGATAAAGCATCAACTAGTGCAAAGTCATCTACACGCGGATCATGAGCAAGTGCGATAATGGCATTATTTTCATCGTTAAACTTTTCATTAATAAGTTTCTCTGGAGAGTCTTTGTAAACGGCGACATTTTCTACCTGCCAATTACGAATAAACTCTTCACGGTGATCCCAAACCGACACGCTAAAATCTAATGATTGTGCTAATTCCGCCACACAACGAGCGACCTCACTAGCACCAATTAACAACATTTGATACGCGGGTCCCATCACATGCTCTACACAAACGCCTTCTTCACTTTCTGACCCAAAACGCTTAATCCCTCTTTGAATATTGCTCTCTAGTAGTTTCATTTCTCCAGAGTTAACCGAAACTCTTCTGCCAATGAGTTCACGTTTATTCAAAAAATATTCAAGTGATGAAAAGTGTTCAAGTGTTGCTGCAGTTGCATGCAAATGCTCAACCAGTACATGAAGTTGTCCACCACAAGGTAGTACAAACCTTGCTTGCTCTTCTTGCGAGCCTCCATATATCATTTCAATTGGGAATTGTTGTTTGTGCTGACTTGTTAGCTGGTTTTGACTTGTTACCTGTTTTTGAGAACCTAACAAGGTACCTTGTTGCATTTTTTCCAGTAAATCTTCTTCAATACAACCGCCCGACAAAGTCCCTGCAACACCATATTTTTCACAATAAGCCATTAAAGTACCAGCAGGTGTTGGCGATGATCCCCAAGTGCTGGTAATTGTGCATAACCAAACGGCTTCATCTTCTTTTAACCATTTCAAAACACTCGAAACAACATGGCTATGACTTTGTATTGGCAATATTTTATCCCTCAATTTTTTTATAACTTAGGCAAGCTATTAATTTTATAGAATATCTGCACTGATTTCTAAGCTACTCATCTTAATTATGATCAATTTAATCGCAACATAAATAAGTTAAATATAATCATATTTAACTATCCCTAACTTGCACACCAATAGTGCGAATCGCGTTCAAGCTAGTGCAATATAACACAAAAAATCACAGTCTACTTTCATAACCCTCTATTTATTAAGGTTTTTATTAACTGGCACTGCCTTTGCTCTAATAAACAAAAACATAAAGTTAATGTGTGTATTACATCTATCTTGTTTTGCATTTAACGTTAATAAAAGCCGTAGGAAGTATATTATGAGTTCAAACGCACAGACTCAATCAAAAACATTTTCTCAAAAGAAACAAAATGTAATAGTTGTTGGTAATGGCATGGTTGGTCATCATTTTGTCGAGCAATTAGCACAAGACGGCAACTATCACATCACCGTGCTTTCAGCTGAATCTAGACTCGCCTATGACCGCGTACATTTATCTGAATATTTTTCAGGAAAAACGGCTGATGACTTAGCCTTAACAACCCCTGAAAATTATCAAGAGCTGGGTGTTGAATTTCATTTAGATGCAAAAGTTACTGATATAAATAAAACGGATAAAACAGTAACCACTGAACAAGGTCAAACCTTTGCTTACGACAAACTTATTTTAGCAACGGGTTCATTCCCATTCGTTCCACCTATTCCAGGAAAAGAGCGCGAACACTGTTTAGTATATCGTACCATTGACGATTTAGATGATATTCAAGCTTCTGCAAATCAAGGCAAAGTGGGGGTTGTAGTTGGTGGCGGTTTACTAGGTTTAGAAGCAGCTAACGCATTAAAAGAACTAGGTTTAGAAACTCATGTGGTTGAATTTGCTCCACAGCTAATGGGCGTGCAGTTAGATCAATCAGGTGGCGCAATTCTTAAGAAAAAAATAGAAGAGCTTGGTGTTACTGTTCATACACAAAAAGCGACACAACAAATTGTGGATGGCGAAGGCACTGCT
>JAQWHO010000138.1 GCA_029249355.1 Thalassotalea sp. | reverse complement strand
TGTTATTTGATGCACTTCTTTTTCACCATTTAATAGCGTTACTACCGATGCAGGACCATTTTTTATCACTAATTCTGATATTGAAAAATATTCGAAAAATTCAATAACGCCTTCAACCGTAGTAATACCGTATAAGCTTTCAAGATCTTCAACCCCTGGTAACGCTATATCTGCCAACTTGAACGCTTGTTCATAGGCTTGAATAGTCTCAGCTTTATCTTTCCACATGCGAGCACGGTAATTAGGATCAAACACTATTTTTACACCAGCCGTTTTAAGCTGCGTTAGTTTTTGCCAAAAGCTCGCTCGAG
The DNA here is from genome assembly GCA_029249355.1 of Thalassotalea sp. Taxonomy (GTDB): domain Bacteria; phylum Pseudomonadota; class Gammaproteobacteria; order Enterobacterales; family Alteromonadaceae; genus Thalassotalea_H. Next base: position 5,044 of record JAQWHO010000138.1, on the reverse strand, counting down.
CCTCAGGTTGTATTACCGCTAACGAAATACCGCTAAAGAAAAACAAGTCACCCGAAGTTAATTGCTCTGTCGCTTTATCATCGATAAAGTCCATCACCGTTCTAGCCGCTGAATTTTCACGCCAATAGGTAAAACTTCGCTCACCTTGGTCATCTAGCTGAATAGAATATAAACCCGGTATTTTAGTCTCAGATTGAAACACCAAATCAGTATCAATATTTTCACTTTCAAAATACTTGATCATATCGAGACTAAAATTATCTTTTCCAACAGCAGTCACTAAACGCACTTTCACTTGTGGAAAGCTGCGTTTTAGATAAACTGCGGTATTAAAAACATCCCCAGCGAATGATTGCTTCAATGTATTTGAAGACTTATCTTCTGAAGCCGTCATTAACTCAATCATGCATTCGCCGAATAGAAAAATGTTTTTCATTTACAGAGCCTTATTTACTATAATTTACTTAATTGCTATTTAATGGGTTTCTAAAAAACACCCAATTATTACAATTTCTTTAATGGTTCTACTTTTGGAATAAGCACCCAAACTGCCAACATAGCAATTACGGCTAATGAAGCACCGATAACAAATACTGACGAATAGTTACCATCAGCTGTTAAAATTGGCACTAAAGACGTTAAACCAACTACCGCTAATTTAGCCGCCATACCTGAAAAACCAGCCAATGTACCAACAGCTTTCTGCCCATAAAGATCACTAGGTAGCGTTTGTACATTACCGATTGCTGTTTGGAAACCAAATAAGATAACCGCCATAATTAAAACAGCTGTTGTAGGGCCACCTGGATTTGCCATAGCTAACAAAGAAGGCAACATAATTAAACAACCTAAAGTAATCGTAAGCTTACGTGTCTTATCAGTATTCCAACCAGCTTTGATACGATTTTGAGCAAGAAGGCCACCGAACCATGCACCAAACATAGCACCAACATATGGAACCCAACCGTATAAACCAATAGACTTAACATCCATGCCATATACTTCGTTCAGATAAATAGGTGTCCATGCAACAAATAGCCACCAAATAGGATCAATCGCTGCAGAAGCAAGTATTACCCCCCAGCTTTGCTTACGTGAAAGTACTTCTTTCGTAGAAGGGTTATATTCTTCCTCTTCAGAAACAACCGCAGTATCACCACCTCGTTGGCCTGTTAAAATATATTCTCTCTCTTCTTTGGTGATCCATGGGTGAGCACCAGGAGGCGCTTTCACTAAAATCATCCAAGGAATTAACCATAAAAGACCGACAACACCAACTACAACAAAGACCATTTGCCAACTAAAATAAACAGTCATATAAGCAATTAATGGAATAGAAATAATGCCACCGATAGCTGCACCTGAATTAAAAATACCTTGCGCTAATGCTCGTTCTTTTGTTGGAAACCACTCCGCATTACTCTTAGTTGCACCAGGCCAGTTACCCGCTTCAGCTACACCCAATATTGCTCTAAAAATACTAAAGCTTAAAACGCCCTGTGCTAATGCATGTAATGCGGTTGCAATTGACCAAACCCCAATAGATAGAACAAAACCTAAACGTGTGCCGATCCAGTCAAATATTTTGCCAAAAATGGCTTGACCAAAAGCATATGAAAAAATGAATACAACGGTGATATTCGCATATATTTGTTTACGCTCAAGCGCTGACTCATCAGGAAATAAATCTTCTACAATATCAGGCCATAAAACACTAAGTGCTTAGCGATCGATATAATTAATTACTGTGGCTAAAGCGATTAACGCAATTACCCACCAACGTAAGCCTTTTAACTGCATTATTTTATCCCCTCTGGCTTACTATTAAGTTTTTCTATATCAATATTATCGAAAGTACCTTCAGGTAAAAAGTCAGCACGCGGTGGGCTAAATGTATCAATTAGAATACCGCCTGTTGGACAAGTCGCACCATGATCAGCCCAAGGTGGGATTAAACAACTGTCCCCAGCTTTCATAATTTTAGTCACTCCATCAATATTAAAGTGAAATTCACCTTCAACAACATAGGTTACTTGAGAATGTCTGTGGGCATGATTATAGCCAATAGCGTCTTTCTCGAACCAAATTTTAACTGCCATTAGCTCATGGTTATAACCAAGCATTTGACGCTTTAAGCCACCACCAATATCTTCGATTTCAGTTTCATCACCACTTAAAAAGTGTTCGCTACGACTCATAATTAATTCCTCACTTCTCTTCATTACTAAGTTCGAACAGCTTAAATCGGCCATTAAAACTAAATTTATTTGTTTGATAGGTAAATGTATTACTTTGCTTTTCTGTGATTGTACGATTGAACGCTAGTAAATAGCGTTGACCTGTTACTAAGCCAATTTCTACTAATTCAATTTCGCCTTTAATACTGTGTAACATGGTTTCAATGGTAGATTTAGCGGCAACGGTAAACTCTTTAGACGGATTGTATTGACCATGTGGTTCTAAAATACTGATGAACGTATGCTGTTTTGTTGCTTCTTTACGATAAACAAAACCTGATTCATTTCGTAAATTAAAGTGTGGATCATTCGCACCAATTCGGGTAAATAAAACATCCGTTTCACCATCAACAAGAGCAGTTTGCGTATAAAATTTACCGTTATCGTTTAACCAAGTAATTTTCGCTAAACCTTTTTTAGGTTGAGCCTTGGCCGTTAACCATAAATGTTGATAACCATTTTTTTGCCCTAATGCTGATAACGAATCAGTTTGGGTGCTTAATATAAAACTGGTATCAATTAACTGACCTTGATAATGAAGCGGTAAATCATATTGATGCGATTTTTCATCACTAGCAACATCAAAGATATCAATAGCGAGCGGCTTTTTAATATTCGGTAATTTAACTAATGCTAATGTTCTTTTCAGGCTAACGCCTTCATAAGCTGTATCAATTTTAGCGGAGCTAATAGAGCCTTGTTTAGTATTGGCAAAAAACAATACTTCAGGATGATGTTTATTTCCGGTTTTCACTTTGCCATTAAAATGACTTTGTTCATCAACAACAACCGTGTTATGCGCAACAGTTTGTTTAGCAAACGTATTATTCTCAGGTAAGTAACCGCCTCCTGATTTAGCTTCAACATTTAAAAAACGTGCTGCGCCATAGTCAGAAACTATTTCATTGCCATTGTCATAAAATTGCCAAGTTAACTTATCAAAGTGCCCATGGCCTAACCCTTGAGCTGCGGGTTTAAATAATAAAGCTTGTTGACCACGTGACTTTTGGCGCATGATAACTAACCCACCTTGTTACCGTCAGCACCGTCACCAAATGCCATTGACTTGAACTTATAAGGTGTAGATAAACCGGCATCTAAGGCTTGTGCTACTTTAAGACCATCTCCAGTTAAAATAATTTGACCTTGCTGCTCGGCAATATCAAGCAAAGCGGTGTCTTTAGTGATACCGTAGGCGATAGTGACACCATTCACTAATTCAATGGTATCAATACCTTTGCTTTTAATCGCGTCATTAATAGGGAAAAACAACTTGTTGTAACTTAATTGAATCGTGGTATCGATAGCTTTAAGGATGATGCCATCACGGTATTCAAATATTTTACGTTCTGGTTGGTTGCTTTGAATCGCTTTAGCAAAAGTAACAAAAGGCATTAAGGCATACCGTTGATAGTAAGGACCTTCGTTGTAATAACCTTGCGGTGAAAATAACTCATCTAACTGCCTTAAGAAACCACCTTTACCCGATTTATCTAAACCATAAAGCGCTTGCTCAACCCACTCAAGCTCTCCTAATACATAACCTGTCATACCTACTGCAGCAGTGATCCAAGTGCCGTGATTATGTACTTTATTGAATGTTTTAGGCGACTCTACCGATAAAAATTTAACAATAGGACGAAAAAGACCAGCTTCAATTTTTGCTTTATCGTCAGCACTTAAAGAAGATAAAACCAGATCATAAGCTTGGCTGGTATACACTAACCAAACTGCTTCATTTAAGCTTTGCCAAAACAGTTTACCAGGATTGGTTTTACCTTTTTTTCTTTTAGGGTGTAAAGGTAATGTAGGGTAAAGTTCAGCATAACTAAATAACATATCACGTACATAGTTAGCGTAAATTTCATTTTGTGTTAACTGATAAACAATACCGGCATCATACATTAAGCGGTAGTTTTTCTTGTGTCGTTCGTGAGTAAAACCACCACCCGAGTCTTTCGGTACAGGTACATTGATCGCCAGCGCAATTTGCGCATCAACTTTCTTTTTTACTGCTTCGAATGCTGTTGCAAAACTGCCCTTCTCTGCAATTGCTTTTTTCATTGCCGGAACATCAGCATGATTTATGACTAGGTTAGGCGTCGTTCTTGCTGAGCTATTAATACTCGTCAATACCAGCGATACCCCTATTAAGAACCTAGCTACCACGTTAATATTCATCGTTTTGAAATAAGCATACAACATAACCAATTAACCCTACTTATTTACAATTTTATTGTTAGAAAGATCTGCCGTATGCGGGCCTGAAACTCTCAGTTCAACAACACTTACTTCTTGCGAAAGCTCGTTATTTACGATGCTCGTAATTGGCTCTCCAACGGTATGTTCTACTATGATTGGGGCGCTGTTTGCTAAAGTATTATTAATAACATTGGTCACTTGCACACCGTGTAAAAATAAGCTGGCTTTGGTCTTATTGCGTTTCCCTTCTCCGATCGTATTTAGTTGATTATTTGACATATTTAAATGTGGACCAAAAGTACTTTCATCACTGCCCCCTCGGTAAAGTTTCACTAACGTGCCTGAAACGTTATCGAAACTATTATCAGCAATAACAACATACTCTGCGTTATAAATACCTAAATCTTCAATTTCTTTGTCAAGACGTAAAATATCGCCCGTGATATTAGTAAATGTATTGCCTTTTAGTTCAATCAAGTTAGCAAAAGCACCTTTACCTGATTCAAAGAAATGGAAAGAATGGTTGATGTTTAAGTCTTTAACGACGCTGTTAGTCATCACAAAACGATAATTTTGGCTCATGCCCCACTTTTGCGTTCTAACTA
>JAQWHO010000137.1 GCA_029249355.1 Thalassotalea sp. | reverse complement strand
AACGTAATTTATCTAATGACTTTTATATGTATAGACCTCATTAGCAAAGCTCAATATTTAGGAAGTACCTTTTGATCTCTACATCGAACATTACAATGCAATTTGGCGCGGAGCCATTGTTTGAAAACATTTCAGCTAAATTTGGCAATGGTAACCGTTATGGTTTAATTGGCGCAAATGGATGTGGAAAATCTACATTTATGAAAATCCTCAGTGGTGATTTAGTGCCTAGCTCAGGTAATGTATCGGTGAGTACGGGTCATAAAGTAAGTACATTAGGTCAAGACCAGTTTGCTTTTGAAACATTTAATGTCATTGATACTGTGATCATGGGTGATTTAGCTTTATGGAAAGTTAAACAAGAGCGCGATGCTATATATGCTCAAGCTGAAATGAGTGAAGCTGATGGTATGCGTGCCGGTGAGTTAGAAAGTGAATTTGCTGAAATGGACGGTTATACCGCAGAAAGCCGTGCTGGTGAAATATTATTAGAAGCGGGTATTGAAGAATCATTTCATTACGGCTCTATGCAACAAGTTGCTCCGGGTTGGAAACTACGTGTTCTGCTTGCTCAAGCTTTATTTGCTAATCCTGATATTTTGTTACTTGATGAACCGACCAATAACTTGGATATTCATACGATCAGCTGGTTAGAAACTGAATTGAATAAACGTAAATGCACTATGATCATCATTTCTCATGATAGACATTTTCTTAATTCAGTCTGTACTCACATGGCTGATATAGATTACGGTGAGCTACGTGTTTATCCGGGGAATTATGAGTTTTATTTATCACAATCTGCATTATTACGTGAACAATTATTGTCAGGCAACGAGAAAAAAGAAGCTGAAATAGCTGAATTACAAGATTTTGTTAATCGATTTGGTGCTAATGCCTCGAAAGCGAAACAAGCGAGTTCTCGCGCTAAAAAAATGGATAAAATTAAACTTGATGATGTGAAGTCGTCAAGCCGTATTACACCTAAAATTGCTTTTGCTCCAGGTAAAAAAATGCATCGCCAAGCATTAGAGCTTGAAAACTTAGGCCATGGTTTCGATGGTGAAGTGTTATTTAATAAAGGTGATCTATTACTAGAAGCCGGCGCTAAATTAGCTATTATTGGTGAAAATGGCGTGGGTAAAACGACCTTTTTACGCTGTTTAATGAATGAATTAAAGCAAACTGAAGGTGTTGTTAAATGGTCTGAAAATGCCTCTGTGGGTTATTGTCCTCAAGATAGTGGTTAATTTTTTGATAATGATTTAACGTTAATGGATTGGATGTCGCAATGGCGCAGACCTTGCCACAATGATTTAAGTGTTCGTGGCATGTTAGGGCGTATGTTATTTACCGACGACGATGCCAACAAAAAAGCACGTAATTGTTCAGGTGGTGAAAAGAACCGCTTGTTATTTGGTATGCTAATGATGGCAGACGTTAATGTTTTAATTATGGACGAGCCAACCAACCACATGGACATTGAAGCCATTGATGCATTAAATAATGCGCTAAAAGACTTCGAAGGTACGTTAATTTTTGTGAGTCATGACCGTGAGTTTGTCTCGAGCTTAGCCACACGTATTATCGATATTAAAGATAAAAAACTGGTCGATTTTCAAGGCACTTTAGATGAATATCTTGATAGCCAAGCACAAGTACAAACGAAAAACGTTGCGTAACGGTGTATAAACAAAATTCAAAGGTATATTTATGATTAACAATGATCTTCTTCGTCGCATCAGTTCTATCTTTTCGTTGTCAGATGAAAAAATTATCGCGGTTTTTGCTTTAGGTGAAGGCGAAATAACAGTTGAGCAATTAACATGTTTTTTTAAAGAAAAAGATGATGCTGCTTATATTGAAATTGCCGATGTAGACTTTGCTCACTTCTTAAACGGTTTGATCATTGAAAAACGAGGACCCAAAGATGGCCCTCAACATCAAGCGGAATTCGAGTTAACGAACAACATCATATTTAATAAAGTAAAAATAGCGTTAGCATTAAAAGCGGACGAAGTGATTGAAACACTTGAATTAGCAGGTTTAAGTTTAGGCAAGTATGAGTTAAGTGCTTTTTTTAGAAACGTTAATCATAAGCACTATAAAGTGTGTTCGGATGACGTTTTATCGACCTTTTTAAAAGGTTTGAAAATTAAGTTTCAAGGGTAAAACGATGACATTCGCAACACTTGGATTATCTGAACCTCTTTTAAAAGCTGTTGCTGAATTAGGTTATAAAAAACCTACGCCCATTCAAATAAAAGCGATACCCGCCGTGTTATCGGGCAAAGATTTAATTGCCGCCGCGCAAACAGGTACAGGTAAAACCGCCAGTTTTGTTTTGCCTTTGCTCGAAAAACTGAACGATGAAAAAACGTTACGTGGTAAACGTATTCGTGGGCTAATTCTTACCCCAACTCGTGAACTTGCCATTCAAGTGGAAGCCAGTATTGCGCAATATGCTAAGTATCTAGAATTAAGCTCAATGGCAATGTACGGCGGTACAGAAATAGAACCGCAAAAACAGCGCTTGATATGGGGCATTGATATTCTTGTTGCGACCCCAGGGCGTTTATTAGATATGGCGCATCAACGTGCTTTGCATTTTGATGAATTAGAAGTGTTAGTGCTTGATGAAGCTGACCGAATGCTTGATATGGGCTTTATTGATGATATCAATAAAATTATTGAACGTTTGCCTCAAGAGCGTCAAAATTTATTATTCTCTGCCACTATTTCTGACGATGTTCGCGGTTTAGCGAAAAGGGCTATTCATAAAAATGCGCGTGAAATATCAATAAGGTTTGACAGTGCCTCTGAGCCGAAAATAGATCAATGGTTAGTGACTACCGATAAAACCAATAAATCAGCTTTGCTTAGTCATTTAATTACTGAGTTAAGATGGCAACAAGCGCTTATTTTTATTGAAACTAAACATGGCGCAGCTAAATTAGTCAGCCAATTAGAAAAGCGTGGTATAAAAGCCGAATCAATTCATAGTGGTCGAACGCAAGAAATTCGAGAACGTATACTAAACGACTTCAAAGCGGGAAAAATTAATTACTTAGTATCAACGGGAATTGCGGCTCGTGGCATTGATATTGGCGATTTATCTCGTGTGGTCAATTATGATTTACCCGCTAAAGTGGAAGATTACATTCATCGTATTGGTCGAACAGGACGAGCAGGGGAAAGTGGTGAGGCTATTTCGTTAGTGTCTAAAGACAACTTTAGGGAGCTTTGTGCTATTGAAAGCCGATTAGGCCATATTATTCCACGAAAAGATTTTGTTGAATTTCCGGTTAAAAAGACCGTTCCTATTTCTATCTTAAATTTTAAGCCTAAGCATCGATCATAACCTTCAACTTCAAACCTTCAAACTTCCTGAGTTTCGCATAAGCCTAAATTGCACCATTACAAAATATTAAAAAAGATTAACGATAGGCCAAAATGAATTTGGCGATATTATTTTCTAAATATTTTACTTTTATAGAAATAGCATAGATTCCATGCCAAGCGTTGTAATCCTTCACTTAGCGACTATGTTATAGCCTTTCATCTTGAATTACTTACTTTTTTTTCACAACAAAATCGCTTTTTAAATAAGGTAATGCTAACGTTATTGATAATTTAACAATAGTTTCGTGATGCTGGCGTAAGTAGGATAAACGTGAATATACCTGATATACCGAATAATCATGCTTTGGCGATGTTACTGGTTACCGTCGTTGCTCTTTATTTTTTTCGTCGAGATGATATTCCGCTTGAAACATCATCTTTGGCGGTGCTTGTCATTTTATGTTTAATTTTTACGGTATTTCCTTTTGAAATTAATGGTCAGCATTTAGAACCCTCTTCACTATTTTTTGGTTTCGGTCATGAAGCCTTGATTACCGTTTGTGGTTTAATGATAATTGGCCATTCGCTAGTGAGAACGGGAGCATTGGTTCCTGTAGGACGACATTTAGCTAAGTTATGGAAAATAAGCCCGACGCTGTCACTACTGATCACCTTAATTGTGGCAGGACTTTTGAGCGCCTTTGTTAATAATACCCCGATTGTTGTTTTGTTTTTGCCTATATTAACCAATGTTGCCTTAAGAACTCGAACCGATACCTCGGGAATGTTATTACCTATGGGGTTAGCCACTTTAGTTGGCGGGATGACAACAACGATTGGCACATCAACAAACTTATTAGTGGTAAGTGTTGCCAGTGATATGGGCTTGCCTCGTATTAGCATGTTTGCCTTTGCTACACCTGCGTTGATTGCGGCTAGTATTGCTATTGTCTATTTGTGGCTAATTGCACCCAAATTATTACCTAAACGAACACCATCTTTACCCGATACGTCACCACGATTGTTCAGTGCTTATTTAAATATTAATGAAGAAAGCATCGCAAATGGTGCAACGGTTGCCGAAATTTTAAAAATGACCGACGGGCAAATGAATATTCAATCTGTGCAGCGCAGTCCAGAGTATCAAAATATTGTGCCTTTTCCTGATACGTTATTAAAAGTGGGTGATCGTTTACAAGTCAAAGATTACCCAGACCAATTAAAAGAATTTGAATCTGCTACCCATACCACGCTTTTTTCTGGCAGTCATAAAGTGGATGAAGATCACCCGTTAAATGCAGAAAAACAAACGCTTGCTGAAATTGTTGTAGTACAGCAATCAGGTTTAGTTGGGCGCACACTGAAAGAAGTACAATTCGCCAAACGTTATGGCATTTCTGTTGTCGCATTACATAGAGGCGGTAATGCGATGGAAATAGGGCGCAGAAGCATTGGCCACGTACCTATTCAAACAGGCGATATTTTATTGGTGCAAGGTGAAGCGGAACAAATAGACGTATTAAAAGAAAACCAAGGCTTTTTAATTATTGATGGTGCGGCTGAATTACCGTATTCACAAAAAGCACCTGTGGCATTAGCTGTGCTGTTTTTTGTCGTAGCAATAGCCGCTATTGGCATTTTACCAATAGCCATAAGTGCAATGTGCGGTATTTTAATATTATTAATGACGAAATGTATCGATTGGGGAGATTTGTCAGTCGCCCTCAGTAGCCAAGTTGTACTCATTGTCGTTGCGTCTTTAGCTTTGGGCTCGGCAATGATGCAAACGGGGGGCGCTGATTATATCGCGCAAATGTTTGTTGCGTTGGCTTACGATTTACCACCTGCGGGAGTGCTTTCAGCTTTAATGCTGATGCTTGCGGTATTAACGAATATTGTTTCCAATAATGCTGCGGCAGTTATCGGCACACCGATTGCTATTTCAGTGGCAACACAATTAAATTTACCTGTTGAACCATTCATATTAGCGGTGTTATTTGGTGCTAACTTAAGTTATGCAACTCCTATGGCTTATAAAACAAACATATTAGTGATGAATGCCGGTGGTTATCAGTTTTCTGATTTTATTCGAGTGGGCGTTCCGTTGATTTTATTAATGTGGGTAACGTTATCATTTTTATTAAGTTGGATTTATTTATAGTTAGCGTTAAATATACATTTGATAGGGTTAAAGCTTAGCAGAGTAAATAACATTGATGGAAAAAGCATCAACTTTTGTGCCGGTAACGTTAATTACTGGTTAATTTGTCTAAGGTTATTTTTGCTTGTTTTGGCTGAGTGATATCAATAGCTTCAATCATTTCGCATTCGTCTAAGATCATTTCATTAATGCTACTTGGGTAAAGTCGACAATCTTCTGGACGATCTTCATAAATAGCGCAAGTATATTTTACTTGTTCTGTTGTCTCATGGTTAACAACTTGATTAGGCTTTTGAACAGTTACCTTCTCTAAAAAAGGGCATTGTGTTAGAGGTTCTTGCGTTTTCGGATCAAACCATAATTTGTAGTTACGCACATATTGATAAATATGGGGGCGAAAAATTTCCCACATATCAATTTCTTCAATCGTCGCCTCTATGCCGCCATCACCATATTTAATACAACATTTTCCACATTGATTACATTCTTTCAAATAAGAAATACCCAGCAAAAATTTTGTTAAAACTATAGCATATTCAACTTATTAATATTACAAACGTTCATTATTCTTACGCTTTTTAACCTAAAGAATAAATTCACTTCATAACTCGAAAAACAATTTACTTTCCTTGAATTGATGGTTATTCCCCAGTATTCTACGCAGCCCTTTTTATTTAGCTAAGTGGTTTAAAAAGTAATGATAGGTTTTGATTACGGAACGTCAAATTGTGCTGTAGGCGTTATGAGTAATGGTCAGCCAAAAATATTATCGTTAGGCGAAAATGGTCGATTTACGCCTTCAACGTTATATTCGCCAAGCCGAGATATTATTACTCATTGGCTGTATCAGCGTTTATCTGAAGCAGAACAAGCTGACTTTAAACTAAAAAGGGCATTACCCTTACAAAGAAGCCAAAATATTATCAGAGAGCTTAAGCTCGACGGAATTTCTCCTGAGCTTTCATTTGGTCAAGCGGCGCTCGATAACTACCTTGATGAGCCTGAAGAGGGCTATTATATCAAGTCGCCTAAATCATTTTTAGGGGCAAGTGGTTTAGTTGAATCGCAAATAAACTTATTTGAAGATATTGTTGCTGCGATGATGAGCAATATCAAAACATTGTCTGAAAACGCAGAGCAGCGTGAAATAACCAAAGCAGTGATTGGCCGACCGATTAATTTTCAAGGATTAAAAGGCGAAGAAAGTAATCGTCAAGCTATTAATGTATTAACAAATGCGGCAAAGCGTATCGGTTTTAAAGAAGTCGAATTTCAATTTGAACCTGTAGCGGCTGGTTTTGAATATGAGGCTTCACTGACTCAAGAAACTAAAGTTTTAGTGGTTGATATTGGCGGTGGCACAACCGATTGTTCAATGTTGTTGATGGGACCTGAATTTAAAGAAAGTACCGATAGAACTGCGCATTTGTTAGCGCACAGTGGTGTGCGTATTGGCGGTAATGATTTTGATATTCAACTGGCCTTAAAAGGCATCATGCCGAACCTTGGTATGAATAGTTTATTAAAAACTGGTAAGCCTATGCCTATAAATAGTTTTAGCCAAGCGGTGGCGATAAACAATGTAAATGAGCAAACCGAATTTTATAGTCAGGCCAATCGCCGATTTTTAGAACAATTAAAACGTGATTCTGCTGAGCCAGATGTTTTTGAACGTTTGTTAACCGTGCATGATCATAAATTAAGTTATTGCTTAGTGAATGGCGCAGAGCAAGCCAAAATTGGTTTAACAACAAGTGAACTTCAAAATATTGATTTAGCTGTATTAGATGAGCATTTAAACGTAGAGGTATCTCGCCAATTAATGCTTGAGTCTAGCCTTAGTCAACTAAAACAGATAAGCCAGATGATGGAAAACGCAGTGTTACAAGCTGGTTGCAAACCTGATGTGATTTTCGTCACTGGTGGAACTGCAAAATCACCGGTTTTAAATGAATACCTGAAAGCTCAAATGCCAGATATCCCACTTGTGATAGGTGATCATTTCGGTAGTGTTACCGTTGGTTTAGCACGTTGGGCAAACAGGATATTTGCTTAAGCTTTTAATACGAGGATTAATCACTTACTTCTGTAATTATTTGAATAAATAAATAAATCATTAATTAATCAGTCAGCAGGCAAAAGTTTAACCTGCTGATTGATTAAGCGCTATTTGCTTTTTACAACGAATAACTATCGCTATTTTTTCGTCTTCTGATTTATCTATCCAAGTGGTAATTTCTGAAGCTGATCTAAAACACCCTATACAAATATCTTTAGTATCTAAATGACATTGACCAACACAAGGTGTGATTACACTATTATTATTTCCGCCAAACATACTTCTTTAATACTACCTTTTATCTAATTTATCTAATTTATCATCTTTATTACTTTTTATAATATCAAAACATTGGTGTTAAATGGCAAAAAACGTCAGATTTATTATCTGTTCATTGAAGAGTTTAAATTTTACAACAGTATAAATTAAGTAAAAATTCAGTAATTCTTAAGCTTTATCTGCTATGTTGAAAATATCTGGTATTAGGGTGAATTTATATTGAAAGTATTAATTATTGAAGACTCTACTTCGCTTAGAAGAAGTTTAAAAATTGGCTTGTCAAATTTAGGCTTCACGGTAGATGATACTGGTGACGGTTCTGAAGGGTTAAGCATGGCATTGACTGGAAATTATTCTCTAATAATATTAGACCTTATGCTTCCATCTGTTGATGGCACGTCAATTTTAAAAGCTATTCGAAAAGCAAATATCGATATTCGCGTACTTATATTATCAGCAAGAGACCTAACAGAAGATAAAATAGAAGGGTTGTTAAATGGTGCTGATGACTATTTAACTAAGCCTTTTTCATTTGATGAATTGCACGTACGTCTACTCTGTTTAATGCGCAGAGGTAGTTTAAATGTAAATGACAGTAAAATTAACATTGGGGCGTTTTCATTAGATCTTCATTTAAAACAATTATTTTGTAATGAAATTGATACTAATTTAACGCCAAATGAATATAAACTGGTGGAATGCTTATTTACCAATCAAGGGAAAGTCATCTCTCCTGAAAAGCTTAGTGAGTATTTAGCAGGACAATATGATGCAGTGGCTAAAAACTCGATAGAAGCTCATTTGTCTTCGGCACGAAAGAAAGTTAGAAAGATAGGGTATGATTTACCGATTAAAACAAAGCGTGGTTTTGGTTATTTTGTTGAGCATAAATAATGAGTTCGATTAAGAAAAAGCTAAGTCGATATATATCAATTTCAGTTTCAGTGTTATTGGTCAGCATTTTATTAATTACCGACATTCTTGTTGATAGTTGGATCAGTAATGAATTTGATCGGGCGATGGTGAACAAAGCGAATTTACTTGTCACGTTAGTAAGTGAAGATCCTGATGAAATTGATTTCGACTTTGCCGGCGAATTTATGCCTGAATTTGAAGGAAAAAACGATCCTGAATATTTTCAAATTTGGCATGATAATAAAGTTTTTGAACGTTCAGATACGCTTGAATTATTTGAAGTTAAAGATCTTCCTAAACTTAATGTTAATATTAACCATTCAATTATTACTAATATTGTTTTACCTGATGGTCGGTCGGGAAAAATGTATTTTACCAAATTCTACCCTCAATTAGACAGTGATTTACAGCAAGAGTTTGGTATTACTAGAGAGGAGTTCCATAAAATACAAAAGCCTATGGAGCTTTCGTATGCTCTTAGTAATGAGGGAGTAGAACAAATTCTATGGTTTGTTGATATTATTTTTATCATTACTTCTTTATTGGCCGTTATTGCCGTTAGAATGATCGTTTCTAATGTGGTGATTAGAGGGTTAAAGCCATTAGATCAGCTTAATGAAGACCTTAAGCAAATAAGTTTGAACTCAGAGATTAGTGCGATACCCACTGAAAATTTACCTGATGATCTTATGGCTATAGCTGAAGGTATCAATCACTTTATTAAGGAAAATAAGGCGCTATATTCTAGAGAAAAAAGAATTACCTCAGACATTGCTCATGAGCTTAAAACCCCTATTGCAGAACTATTAAACTTAAGTGAGGTTGCGATTAAGTTCCCTCATGAAAAACAAATTTCAGATAGTTTCAATCAAGATGTTTTGAAAATTTCTGAACGTTTGAGAAATATTATTAATGGTATTCTATTACTGCAAAAAAGCAGCAGTACTGCACAGCTAGATAAGCAAGAGATCAATTTAAAAGCACTTATTACTTTAATTACCTCCAGAGAAAACAAACTAAATCGAGAGGTTTTATTGAGTTGTGATGATAAGCCTTTAATGACTCATACCAATGAATTTGCTTTAGAAACTATATTGTCTAACTTGCTCAATAATGCTTTTTATTATAGTCCTGATAGAAGCCCTGTATTTATCTCAATTAATTTAGACGGTCATAATAAACATGTGATTAAAGTTTCTAACACCAGTTTGCATCAATATAATGAAGATGATTTAGCGTTGTTTTTTGAACCTTTATGGCAAAAAGATAGTTCAAGAACGTCATCACAACGATATGGACTCGGTTTAGCTATTGTAAAATCTTATAGTGAAAAAATTGGTGCCACTTTAGATGTTAGGTTGGAGCCAGAGCAAGGTATCTCTTTCACATTAACGTTATGAAACACCTTTTGACAGCTAGTTGAACTCTGTCTTTGGTTATATAAAACACAAACGATAGTAAAATTTCAGTTTGATTTAGGGCAAATTTCAGTTTGCACTAAGCTTATCTTAAGGTTATTTTTATAGCATATAAACACTTATCTAAAGGTGTTTATATGAAATTATTTAAACAAAAAAATTTAGCCGTAATAACAAAATTTTTTCGGCATTTTGAAACCAAAACGTTAACAACCAATCAGTTATTATTCATTACCTGCTGTTATATCGCCCTTATATTAAATCTGCCATTTTTATTAAAAGCAGGTAGCGCAATTACTAAATTAGATAATTACAATGTCTGGTTTTTATTATCATTACCTTTATTTCTTTTGTCATTAACCCTGATGATTCAAAGCATTTTTGCTTTTAGATGGATTACAAAGTCGATACTTATTTTAACGGTTTTTTGCTCGTCTTTGATTTTTTATAGCACTATGACTTATGGAATAGTGTTTGATTATGGCATGGTGCAAAACACTGTAGAAACAGACCTTGCGGAAGCTTTTTCTTATCTCAATACATATGCGGTATTATTTTTTATAGTGTTTGGCTTTTTACCTTCCTTGTTTATTTGCCGAATTCAGTTAACGTATAAACCTTTTATTTATGAATTGCTTACTCGTTTAAAACTCATTTGTTTAGCTTTTTTCACGGCTTTGGTTATTGGTTGTTTCTTTTATTCAAACTACGCTGCGGTTGGCCGAAATAATAAATCACTTATTAGCTATGTTGTCCCTTACAAAATGATTGATTCTTCGGTT
>JAQWHO010000136.1 GCA_029249355.1 Thalassotalea sp. | reverse complement strand
AGAATACTGTTTTTACAAGCTAGCTAGAATGAAAGTTTTCGACTTGCTGATCAATGCTTGCTACAAATTATATTATTTCGTTGAAGAAAATGTAGTTTCATGACTGATTTATGGTTCCGCCTTAACTTAGAAAAGTTTGTGTACCTAAAATCGGTTTCCGCCTTAAGTTAAAGATATTTGTGTACCTAAATTCGGGTTCCGCCTTAAGTTGCGCCTTAAATGCCTGTGGTACAGGAAAAAATAATAAGCTTCCCATATTTTTCAATTTCCTAGCGGGGGTCTTGGAAATCAAAATCCAGCTAGGACGATCGCTCACTCGCCGCCGGGAGTTAAGGAGACCCTCAACTATATGTTGAGTTCTACGTTATATTTTGAAACAGGCAACGGGAAAGCATCTGTTAAAGCCAGTACGGTTAGTGGTCGACTTGAAGTCTTTAAAAAATAGGTATTTATATATATAAGGCTAGTTTATAAATTACTAGCCTTTTTATCCCTTCAGAACCTCTATTAATATTCCTCAAACAAACTTTACTTAACCTTCAATACTAAGACATAATAAGCTCTTTAATGAACCTCAGAATATTGCGGTATAGCCGTTTGTTTGATTAGGTAAACAGGTATAAAAATGGCCGACCGTAAGCCCTTCAATTTTTCAAAAGATAAAAAATTTACACGTGATGCTCAAGTAGAAGAGTTAAAAGTACCTCCTCATTCACTTGAAGCCGAGCAGTCGGTATTAGGTGGCTTGCTTCTTGATAACGAAGCATGGGATCGCGTTGGTGAAAAAGTAGTTGCTCGCGATTTTTACAGTCGTTCACATCGAATTGTTTACGAAACTATCGGCGCGTTAATCGAATTGGGTGAGCCGGTTGATTTGATCACATTATCTGAAGCCCTTGAAAATGATCAAAAATTAGAAGATGCCGGTGGTTTTGTTTATCTTGCTGAGATGATGAAAAACACGCCAAGTGCGGCGAATATTACTGCTTATGCTGACATCGTTCGTGAACGTGCAGTAACGCGTGAAATGATCAGCGTGGCAAATGAAATTGCAGAAGCGGGTTTTGATACTCAAGGTCGCAGTAGTGCTGATTTACTCGATTATGCAGAAACTAAAGTTTTTGCTATTGCAGAGCAAAGAGCGAATAAATCAGAAGGTCCTGAAAATCTTAATTCTGTGTTAGAAAAAACAGTCGATAGAATTGAAAAACTTTGTTCTAGTCCTTCAAACGGTGTTACTGGCGTTTCAAGTGGTTTTGCTGACTTAGATAAAATGACTGCCGGCTTTCAAAAGTCTGATTTAATCATTGTTGCCGCAAGACCTTCAATGGGTAAAACAACGTTTGCAATGAACTTAGCTGAATATGCAGCTATGACGGAAGAATATCCTGCCGTTATCTTTAGTTTAGAGATGCCTTCAGAACAAATTATGATGAGAATGCTCGCTTCACTTGGGCGTATTGATCAGACCAAAATTCGTACCGGTCAATTAGGTGATGAAGATTGGGCGAGACTTTCTTCAACCATGGGGTTATTGATTGAAAAAGGTAAAATGTATATCGACGATGCTGCCGGGTTAACACCTACCGAAGTGCGTTCTCGTTGTCGAAGAATTCATCGTGATCATGGTGGTATTAGTATGATCATGATCGATTACTTACAGTTAATGAGAGCTCCACAGTTTTCTGATAATCGTACGTTAGAAATTGCTGAAATTTCTCGTTCATTAAAAGCCCTTGCTAAAGAATTACAAGTACCTGTTGTTGCTCTTTCTCAGTTAAACCGTGGCTTGGAGCAGCGTTCAGATAAACGGCCTATTAACTCAGATTTACGTGAATCAGGCTCTATTGAGCAAGATGCGGATTTAATCATGTTTATTTATCGTGATGAGGTTTATCACGATGACTCTGAATTTAAAGGCATGGCAGAAATTATTATCGGCAAACAGCGTAACGGCCCCATTGGTAGAGTCCCATTAACTTTCCAAGGTAAATATTCACGTTTTGATAATTATTCCGGCAGCCATGTACTTGATGAAGATTAATGTTATATGACGCTTCGAACAGCTACAGCGACGATTGATTTACAGGCTTTAATCAATAATTTTTCCTATATCAAACAAAAAGCCCCTGATAGTAAAGTGTTAGCGGTTCTAAAAGCGAATGCCTATGGTCATGGCTTAGAATGCATTGCCAAAGCTTTATCTCAATTTGATCATCAAGCAGATGCTTTTGGTGTCGCTCGTCTTGATGAGGCTTTAGCGCTGCGAACTGCAGGCATTAATAAGCCAATTGTTTTACTGGAAGGCTTTTTTAATATTGAAGATCTTGATGTTATTGCTGAAAATAACCTGCAAACCATTATTCATAGTCAAGAACAACTCATAACCTTATGCACGGCCAAATTAGAAAATCCGGTAAAAGTTTGGCTAAAAATTGATACCGGTATGCACCGATTAGGGATTAACCCTGAAGAATTTCAGTATTATTATTCTCAGTTAACAACCAGTAAAAATGTTGATTCGTCGATTGTACTTATGAGCCACTTAGGCTGTGCTGATGACACTGAGAATAAAAATACTGATAAACAAATCGCTCTTTTTGAAGAAGTAACCGATGGTTTAAGCGATAACAAAAGTTTAGCTAATTCAGCCGGGATTGATGCATGGTATAGTAGCCATTATCAATGGGTTCGTCCAGGACTTTTGTTATATGGTATTTCTCCTATGCAAAAAATTTCGACCACTCAAGTATTTTCACATTCTTCTCTCGTTCCTGTGATGACGTTACAGTCTAGTATTATTGCTGTTAGACAAATCGATAAAGAAGAACCTGTTGGCTATGGTGGCGCGTGGAAGAGTGATAAAATAACTACCATTGGCGTTATTGCAATAGGCTATGGCGATGGGTATCCAAGGCACGCGATAAATGGTACGCCAGTTTTGCTTAATGGCAGAATAGTACCGTTAGTCGGACGAGTCTCTATGGATATGATAACGGTTGATTTGGGGGATAGTTCAAAGGATAAAGTAGGTGACATTGCAACATTGTGGGGTAAGGACTTACCTGTCGAAGAAGTAGCAACTTGGGCAACTACTATCCCTTATGAATTATTGTGTAATATTAGCAGACGCGTTCAAATTTCAGTTAAATAAATTGACCTATTATTCTCCATTGATTGTCGCGACAATTGTTCTAGCGCTTGCATGATTGCGGTGCTCTCCCAAGTAGATACCTTGCCAAATCCCCATATTTAAGCATCCATCAGTAATAGGAATAGAAATACTACTTCCTAAAGTACTTGCTTTAATATGAGCTGGCATATCATCAGACCCTTCATAAGTGTGTTGATAATAAGGTGCATTTTCTGGAATATAATGATTAAAGTGAGCTTCCATATCACTTCTTACAGTCGGATCTGCATTTTCATTGATAGTGAGTGAAGCTGAGGAATGTTTTATAAATAAATGTAATATACCAACATTGATAGTGTTAATTTCGGGTAATGACGATGTTATTTTATCCGTCACTAAATGAAAGCCTCTACAGTGAGCGATTAATTTAAACTCTTTTTGCCACCACATCATTAAACCTTTTCTATTATATAAGCCATTGAAAATGACAATTATCAGACAATAAAAAAGCCTCATAATGAGGCTTTTTTGTTCAAAAATAATACTTTTATTTATCGAAACTAAATTCAATATAAGCTTTACCATGAGGAGAGTTTAGAGGAATGATAACGATTGGGCCATCAGCCTTATGTTTAATCGTATGGTTAGAGCCTGAAACTACCATAGGGGTTGCCATATCAAATTCAATACCTTTTTCACTCAGCATTCTTTTTGCGCCACCTGTTACCATATTAGTAATTTCGCCAACTAAATCAGTAATCTCTTCATTTACTTCATCGGGGGCTTCGCCAACCATGCCTTTCATTGTGGCTAGAGCTAATGGACCATCAAAAGTTATAGATAACGAACCTTTCGTTTGTTCGCTAACCATGCCTATTAGGCCAGAAACATCACCCATAGCCACTTCATTTTTCTTCAATCTTGGCTTTTCTGGTGTTAATTCCATTTGTGCCATGGTTGACATGACATTGAGCATTGAAGATAAAAACGGGTTAATAAACTCTACATTCATGAAGATTCTCAAAGCCTTTTTTTATACTAGTATTATGATTTTGCACGCTAAATCACAAAATGTAAATCAATGAATACTAATTAATGTTTTTCGATAATAGCAATTCTGTTTGATTCTGTAAAAGTTAAACTGCCTTTCAATACAGAGTCTTGATAATTCACAGTATTTACTTGTTTGGTGTAAGTATCGACGAGTAAATCATTTTTTACCACTAATCCGGCTAATTTATTTTTAAATGACGCCTCTTGGTAGATAATAACCTTACCTTTAATTAGCTCTAATCCTACCCAAGTTAATTCAATTTTCTTTTTATTTACATCAAGTTGAAAGTGTTTGTCGAAATAATTTTTTATGTATAAATCGTACTTCGGATGCTCTGGAGAAAAGTGCTCTTGTTTTTGTTCTGCAATCGCATTTTCAAGATCATGAGCAGTAAATTGGTGAATAACTTCTATAGTCTGACTATTTGGATTAACAGAAAGCTCTGTTAATCCAAAAAAATATTTATGGGCAGAGGCTAATGCCCCATACCCAATTAACATCAAAAAAAGAAAGTTTTGTATGCGTTATTGTGCATATTTATTTATCTTCTTTCTTTATCTTATCTTTTACTTCTTCGTCATCTTCATCAGTTTTTAACTCAACGTTATAGTCGCGCATCATATCTTTTTGTTTACGCTTATATAACTCAAAACGAGACTTGATTGGACGAGCCGGCCAATAGTTGTTATTAACGTTAACATCAGCTGTTTCCCAATTTGGATCTAATGCTATTGCAGTGATTTCTTTTTCACTGATAAATAACTTAGAGACTTTTTGAGTGTTCTTACGCCAAATTTCAGCAGGAATTCGAACATGTTCTACTTCACCGTCAGCATAAGTGATATCTAAGATGATAGGCATCACTAATCCGCCTTTGTTTTTGAAGTCAACAATGTAGAAGTTTCGCTCGTCAACAAGTAACTCTTTTTGCCAATCTTTAAGCTTTTTCTGACTGCTATTAAAGCTGTTTCGTTTAGCATTCGTTGCTGTGAATTGATCATGCTCGTTATAAAAATCTAATAACTCTGGTCTATCTGTAACACGTAGTTGATGACCTTTATTGCGTAAATCAGAAATAAAGGTAGGTTTTTCATTTTCTAATGCACGTTCCCATGCTTCTTCAACATCAGGATTTTGGCTATCTGGACGGTATAAGTGAATATCGCCAAGTGCTATATCAACATGATCTGTAGTATAGAACCAACCACGCCAGAACCAGTCTAAATCTATTGCGGATGCATCTTCCATTGTACGGAAAAAGTCTGCAGGTGTAGGGCGTTTAAACTTCCAGCGCTGTGCATACTCTTTGAATGCAAAGTCGAATAACTCTCGACCCATAATAGTTTCACGTAAGATGTTTAATGCTGTTGCAGGTTTACCGTAAGCATTATTACCAAATTGCAAAATTGACTCAGAGTTCGTCATAATCGGTACTTGGTTATCACTTTTCATGTAGCTAGTAATGTTTGCTGCATGGCCGCGGCGTGATGGGTAATTTTCTTCCCATGCTTGCTCAGCTAAAAACTGTAAGAAAGTATTTAAACCTTCATCCATCCATGTCCATTGACGTTCGTCAGAGTTAACAATCATAGGGAAGTAGTTATGACCTACTTCATGAATGATCACGCCAATTAATCCGTATTTTGTACGACGAGAATAGGTTTTTTCACCTGTTTTTTCGTCTAATGTTGGACGATAGCCATTAAAGGTGATCATCGGATATTCCATACCGCCAATTGGCCCGTGTACAGAAATTGAAACAGGATAAGGGTAGTCGAAAGTATATTTGCTGTACTGCTCCATAGTATGGATAACAGACTCTGTAGAGTAGCGACCCCATAATGGGTTACCTTCGTTAGGGTAAAAAGACATCGCTATTGTGTCTGTTCCGCCTTCTTTATATCCTTGAGCATCCCAGATAAACTTACGGCTTGATGCAAAGGCGAAATCACGAACATTTTTCGCTTTAAAGTGCCAAGTTTTCGTCTTATTTGAGCGAGATTTCTCGTTTTCTAATGCTTCGTCAGGTGTTACAACTAATACTGGTTTATTTGCTGTTTTAGCTTCCTTTAAACGATTACGCTGAGCTTTCGTTAAAACTTTATTAGCATTTTGTAAAACCCCAGTAGCGGCAACAATATGGTCAGCAGGTACAGTGATTTCAACATCATAATCGCCAAATTCAAGGGCAAATTCACCATTCCCTAAAAACTGTTTATTCTGCCAGCCCATTGCATCGTAATATGCTGCAGCGCGAGGAAACCATTGTGCAACTTCGTAAAGGTAGTTATCGTCTTTTTCAAAGTATTCATAACCTGAACGACCACCAAGTACTTTTTGCTCATGTAATTGATAATCCCAGTCGATGTTAACTTCTACAGTATCACCCTGCTTAAGCGGTTTTGATAAATCGACACGCATCATCGTATTGTTGATTGTGTGCTGCATTGGCTTGCCATTTGATGCAGTTACTTTAGTGATATTATAACCACCGTCAAAAGCGTCTGATTTCACTACATTTCGCATGCCACTATAAGTGATTTTTTTGCTTGGCGCTGTGCGAGTTAAGTTAGTATTTGAGTTTCTTTTAAGACGATTCTGATCTAATTGTATCCAGATATAACGTAATGTATCTGGCGAGTTATTGGTATATTCGATACTCTCTGAACCGGTGAGTCTTTGAGTTTTATCATCGATAGCAATATCAATTTTGTAATTGACTTGTTGTTGCCAATATTGATGACCCGGTGCACCGGAAGCTGTACGGTAAGTATTTGGCGTTGGTAAACTTTCTTCTAATTGACGAAATTTATCATCGCTAATCGTACTCTTAGCAAATACGTTACCTGCAGCGGCAACAGCTAAGCACAATAAAGCTGATTTTATTGAGACTTTCATATCTTTCCCATTTTAAGGTGTTTTATATTGTATAACGTTTCTTTATACCACGATTATTTCATCGAGTTTAGGGGGAATTAATAATAACTGCGACGAGTGGTATAAAAAATAAGATTAATTGTAATCAATTTTATTGGCACGTTTGGCATGCGCCATGGGCTTCGATTATCTGATGACTAATAGTAAAGCCTTTTTGATTGGCCATATCTTTAAGGGCGTTATCAAAGTCATTCGATTGAATTTCTTCAACATGGCCACATTCATCACAAATAAGTAGTTGAACTGGATGGTTACAGTCACCAAAGTGATGACACATCACGAAGGCATTAATAGATTCGATTTTATGAACAAATCCTTGTTGGCTTAAAAAATCTAACGCTCGATAAATAGTGGCAGGTTTTGCCGAAGGATCAATTATTTTTAGCTCATCTAATAAATCGTATGCTCCAATCGCATTAGAGTGTTGGGTGAGTAACTTAAACACTTGCTCTCGCGCTGTTGTAAATCTAGCGCCGCGTTTTTGACAAGATATTTTTGCTTGTTCTAGTAATTGGTCTGCGTTCATTAGTATACATTTTATCGATTTTCTTTAGTCTATCATAGTCAATATTATCAATATAGTTTCTGATTATTAAAGCTAAAGTGACTTAATGATGCGGCCCTTGATATGAAAAAATCTCTTTAAAATAGCGATTAAATTCAGCTTGTTTATCGTCACTTATTTCACTAGAAAGAACGTTAAATAACGCTCCGCTTCTCCTCAAGCTTTCAATACTTTGATTAAAGCGAGCTATAAAAGCAGCGTTAGTTTCGGTTTTTGTACACATCATATGACCAACAGAATAAAGCTTGCCTCCTTCAAGAGGGTAAGAGTAAAGTTTTTCAGAGCTAATATTTGGCCAATGTAAATCAACATATTGAGGGTATTCAATTAGATAGTCGAAGCGACCATGGTTGAAAATTGCAAGTGCGCTGTTTAATTTGGTAGGAATATCAATGATTTGAGAGGGGTTTGACTTTTTTAGTTGTTGGTCTATTTCTTCACCAAAACTTCTGCCGCTAGCAAGGCCTACTTTTTTATCTTTATGCTGCTCTAGCAATAATGGAAGGTTGACTTGGTTTTGAAAGTTTGTTGGTAATGGTGTTTTTGAGTAGACCTGTAACCCTAAATACAAAGCAAAAGGGGCACTAAACTGAAACTGCTTAGAACGCTCTGGAGTTTTTAGCATGTCGCAATAACAAAGATTATCTTGATCGGCATTTTGATTGATATTTGAGTAATTATTTACTACTTTAAATTCAAAATCGTATTCGTTTAACTTATCAAATAATAAATTTAAATTGTTACTTAGAGTTTGATTAACTTGTTTTGATGGTTGTTGGTGACCCCTTATTAAATTTGCTTCATCGGTTAGGATTATCATTTTTTCTTTATTTTCTTGAAATGAGCCGAGTTGAGATTTTTCGTATAAATGGGCATACAACTCTTTTAGTTTTCCTGACTCTCTAAGTTCAGACATTTTCTTATCATAAATATTTGCTAACTTCTGGCCGTATTGATTTTTTTGAAATGCAACATACAAATGTCTAGACGGTAATAACTCAAAGTGTTTGAATTTTCGAGCAAGTGGTAAAGGGACATTGCTAAGGTAGTCAATAAAAGTATCAATGCGTTTATTGGCTAATAAGGTAAACCCCTCTTTAGCTGAATTGACTAAGTATGGTTGAGGAGTTTCAGCGATAAAACGTTCGAAATGGAAACCTCTAACCCATGAATTTGTCAAGTTAGATAAATTGTTGATATTTGCAATATTTTCATCTTCAGCGCGATAAAAAACAATAATGGGATCGTCAGTGTCTATGTACCATTTAGGTAAAATAGCTTGCTGAACATCTTCTCTAAATATGCCGACAATAATATCAATCTTTTGATCGTCGAATGACTTTAAACCGCGATGATAACTTTCTATTTTTATTTCAATATTTTCGGCACCATATATTTCTTTTAATAATTTGAAATATATTCCACTTCCGTCTTTTTCTGTGACGTCCGCCCAAGCGTCTGAGCCTATCGTAATTTTATCTGCGTGAGCAAAAAATATAAAAAATGAGAGAAAACCAACAATGAATTTCAAAGATGTCCCTATGAAGTTGATAAGTAACTATTATTAAAGTAGCTGAAAAATGAATTCATACCAAGGAATTCAGGGGAGTATGTTACTTTATTTTATTAATAAGTATGAAGTAGTGAAATAAACTCGAAAGGATGAACTTTATTGATTGTTGATTAGAATATATTTCACTATTAGCGTTATTAACCGTATTATCGCTATTAAACCGAGCCATAGTTTTTTGCTAACTATTTACTTTGATTGAATAACCATTAGG
>JAQWHO010000135.1 GCA_029249355.1 Thalassotalea sp. | reverse complement strand
ATATCTTTACAACCTAAAGCTGCCGTATATGCACCATTTAACCTTTCGTGAAATCGCTGCTCAAACTGAGCAATGTTGGATAAAAAGCAAACACCATCAACATAAACATCAAAAATAGCGCCTAAACTTGGGTAATGACCGGCAGGTTTTAATTCCAAATGATTTATAATATTTGTTGTCATTACTGTTTATTCTCTACTTAATGTTACTCTGCATTTCTCTAATATTAGCTAACGACTCAGATTGCCACTTTGATTGTGGCAATTGCTCTTTTATGTTTTGTAACGTCTTCCATGTCGATTTTAGCGTCATAGGATTAACTAACCACATGGGTACGTTGCCTTTAGGGTCGACAATAAAAGTATATATTACTTCAATTTTTTTTGTAGATATTGGTGTGATCCGCCAATGTGCAGAAATAACATCAACTAAAATCGTATGCTTCTTATTATCAAAATCGAGAGCATTTTCAATTTGCATTTCTATCGATAAGTCATCATTTTGCCATTGGCGACTTTTGATGATCATTTCTCGACTCTTAATTGGCCAAAAACCATAAAACTCTGTTGTAAAAATATGAGTATTATTATCGAGGCTTTGTAATATTTTACTTTCTTTAGCGTTATCTAACCAATTGGGGATTTTGTCGGTATCGAGTAAGAACAATAAAAAACCGGATAAAGAGGATGTTAATCTAACTTGAGCTTTAACTTCTATTAAGTCACCGTCTGTAACTTGTCGATAAAATAATGACGCAGAGGAGACTTTTTTCCATTGAGTCCACGGTGCAATAATCTCTTCATTATTCTCTTCATAATTCACTGAATTTTTTGCAGAAGCTTTTGTTATTGATATAAAAGAGATCAATAACAAAATGAATAACAGGGGAGATTTGTATTTCTTTGAGGAAATATTGGAAAACAACAAGAACATATTGCCTCTAGTCATTGCAAATTATGGGAAATTCCCCTATATTGCCGAGCTCGATTTATTCTACAAGCTTAAATGACTTGAGAATAATATCAAAAGAATTTATTAACTATTTAACATTAACAAAAAATTCAAGCGGTGCTTCGTGTGCGTCGCCACTGAAAAGGAAAAATCATGCCTGTAATTACTCTCCCTGATGGTTCACAACGCGCTTTTGAAAATGCAGTATCTGTAATGGATGTTGCTTTAGATATAGGCCCCGGTTTAGCTAAAGCGACTATTGCTGGTCGTATTGATGGCAACCTTGTCGATGCATGTGAATTAATCACTCAAGACGCGGCTTTACAATTAATTACCAGTAAAGACAGTGAAGGCCTTGAGATAATTCGTCACTCATGTGCACATTTATTAGGGCATGCTATAAAACAATTATATCCAAACGTTAAAATGGCGATTGGACCAACTATTGAGAATGGCTTTTATTATGATATCGATCTTGAAGAATCAATCACCGAAGACGATTTAGCCAAACTTGAAAAGCGTATGACTGAATTAGCACGTACTGGTTATGAAGTTGTTAAGAAAACGGGCTCATGGCAAGACGCTTATGATGCGTTTACTGAACGTGGTGAAACGTACAAATTACAAATTCTTGATGAAAATATCGAGAAAACAGATACGCCTGCTTTATATCATCATCAAGAATATATCGATATGTGTCGTGGCCCACATGTACCAAGCATGCGCCATTGTCATCATTTTAAATTAATGAAAGTGGCTGGCGCTTATTGGCGCGGCGATTCTGACAATAAAATGTTGCAACGTATTTATGGCACTGCGTGGGCTGATAAAAAGCAACTTAAAGCTTATATCGTGCGTTTAGCAGAAGCTGAAAAACGTGATCATCGTAAAATTGGTAAGACCTTAGATTTATTTCATTGGCAAGAAGAAGCGCCAGGTATGGTTTTTTGGCACAATGACGGTTGGACTATTTATACCGAATTAGAAAAATTCGTTCGTGAAAAATTACACGAGTATGATTACGACGAAGTCAAAGCGCCAATGATGATGGACAGAAGTCTTTGGGAAAAATCAGGTCACTGGGATAAATATGCTGATGGCATGTTTACCACTGAGTCTGAAAAGCGTGAATACGCGATAAAACCAATGAACTGCCCAGGTCACGTACAAATATTTAACCAAGGGTTAAAATCTTATCGTGATTTACCGCTTCGTATTGCTGAATTTGGATGTTGTCATCGTAACGAACCATCAGGATCTTTACATGGTTTGATGCGAGTACGTGGTTTTACCCAAGATGACGCTCACATTTTCTGTATGGAATCACAAGTTCAAGACGAAGTGAAAAAATGTATTGAAATGGTATATGACGTATATGGCTCATTTGGTTTTGAAGATATTGTTGTTAAATTGTCTACACGCCCTGAAAATCGTATCGGAAGTGATGAAGTTTGGGATAAAGCGGAAGCTGGTTTAGCACAAGCATTAACCGACAGTGATATTAAATTTGAATATTTACCGGGTGAAGGGGCGTTTTACGGACCTAAAATTGAATTCACTTTAATGGATTGTTTAGGTCGTGCTTGGCAATGTGGCACAGTACAACTTGATTTTGCATTACCAGAGCGTTTAGGCGCAACTTATGTTGGTGAAGATAACGAAAGATATATTCCTGTGATGATTCATCGCGCAATTTTAGGATCACTTGAACGTTTTATCGGTATTTTGATAGAAGAGTTCACGGGCAAATTCCCAACATGGTTATCGCCAATTCAAGTCACTTTGATGAATATTACCGATAAACAGAGCGAATATTGTCAAAAAGTTGTAAAAAAACTAAAAGAAAATGGATTTAGAGCAAAACTAGACTTGAGAAATGAGAAGATAGGCTTTAAAATCCGCGAGCACACTTTGAAGCGTGTTCCGTATTTGTTAGTTGTTGGTGACCAAGAAATGGAATCTGGCGAAATAGCAGTTCGAACTCGCAGTGGTGAAGATTTAGGTAAAATGTCGGTTGATGACTTTATTACTAAATTAAGTGACGAAGTTAATTCTCGTACTTAATCGTTATTAGTAGTAAAATTGCACTGGTATTATTTTTATTAATCCAACATCTAATAATAATGAATAGATAACGTTGGAACAAAGTTCTTTGGAGGAACATGGCTATTAAAGGTGGACAACGAGGCGGGCAAAAAGAGCCAGCACATCGTTTAAATGAGTTAATCACTGGTATTCCAGGCAATGAAGTTCGTTTAATTAAATTTGACGGCGAGCCAGGTGGCATAGTTTCACTCGATGAAGCAATGGACCAAGCGGATGAAGCAGGTGTAGATCTTGTTGAAATTAGCCCTACAGCTCAACCTCCAGTACTCCGAGTTATGGATTACGGGAAGTTTCTTTACGAAAAAAGTAAAGAACAAAAAGAACAGCGTAAAAAGCAGAAACAAATACAGGTTAAGGAAATAAAATTCCGCCCTGGTACAGATGAAGGCGATTATCAAGTGAAATTACGTAGCTTGAAACGCTTTTTAGAGGATGGCGATAAAGTTAAAGTAACTTTACGCTTCCGTGGTCGCGAAATGGCCCACCAAGAACTCGGTTTAGATCTTTTGACTCGTGTTAAAAACGATTTAGCAGAACTAACAGTAGTTGAGTTTTTCCCTCGTAGAGCGGAAGGACGACAAATGGTGATGGTTTTAGCGCCAAAAAAATAATCAATATTCGGTAAATGCAAGTAGTTAGTTTTTCTTTATTGAAAATTCTAATTCACCGATATTGTTTTTAACGGGTAATTTTAGGCTTGAAAGTAAAATTAATTTTAATCTTTTAGATTGAATCAATTTTCGCCTAAGTTACTAAATTTCAATGGCAATGTGGAGTATTTTCAATGCCTAAAATGAAAACAAATAGTGGAGCTGCAAAACGCTTCAAAAAAACAGCTAATGGCTATAAGTTTAAACAAGCTGGTCTTCGTCATATTTTGACTAAGCGCCGTACTAAAGTAAAACGTCACCTTCGTGCGAAAAGCATGATTGCAGCGTCTGACATTAAGTCAGTTAAAAAACTTTTACGTCACGGTTAATAGGAGAGATATAGAATGGCTAGAGTTAAACGCGGTGTTGTAGCACGCGCACGTCATAAAAAAGTTCTAAAGCAAGCGAAAGGTTACTACGGTGCACGTAGTCGCGTATATCGCGTTGCTTTTCAAGCTGTAACTAAAGCAGGCCAATACGCTTACCGTGACCGTCGTCAACGTAAACGTCAATTCCGTCAACTTTGGATTGCTCGTATTAATGCAGCAGCTCGTCAAAATGGTTTATCTTACAGCAAATTCATCAATGGCTTGAAAATAGCTTCGATTGAAATTGATCGTAAGATCCTAGCTGACATCGCAGTATACGATAAAGCAGCTTTCTCTGTATTAGTTGAAAAAGCGCAAGCTTCTTTAGCATAATCGCTGAGTAAAGAGTTAGTGAAAAGGACGCCTCGCCGCGTCCTTTTTCTTTTGTTGGAATATTTTATTGCTAATTTCACAATAACATCGTCAAAAATACTCACTTAATAAATTAAGCTCCGTGTATTTTCCTTGTTCTTGTTTCAATTATCTGCAAAATATAACCACCAAATTTAAATTTTTTATTTTAGAGCTAGTTGTAACGAATACTATTTTGATTTTTTATACATCGATAAAGATATCATTCGCTACAGTTAATTACATTTACACTTAAGGTGAAATTCCATGAGTCTTGCAGATCAAGTTTTAGCAGTTAATAACGATTTACCTATTCGTACTGATGCTCCGGTTCATAGCGGTAAAGTGAGATCCGTATATTGGTTAACTCAAGCCGATAGTAAACGTCTTATTCAAGAAAAATGTTACGATGTTTCATCAGATACTCCTTTAGCCATTATGGTGATCAGCGATCGTATATCTGCATTTGATTGTATCTGGCAAGGGGAAGGTGGCATGAAGGGTGTTCCCGGAAAAGGAGCGGCATTAAATGCTATTTCAAATCATTGGTTTAAATTATTTAAAGAACAGGGTTTAGCAGATAGTCATATTCTTGATATTCCACATCCATTTGTTTGGATCGTGCAAAAAGCTAAACCTGTGATGATCGAAGCGATATGTCGCCAATATATTACCGGTTCAATGTGGCGTTCATATACTAAAGGCGAGCGAGATTTTTGTGGTATTGCTTTACCTGAAGGATTAGCAAAGGACAGTAAATTACCAGAATTACTTCAAACACCTTCTACTAAAGGTATTCTAGAAGGTATTCCCGGTGTTCCAGCGGTTGACGACGTTAATATTACCCGTAAAAATATTGAAGAAAATTTTGCAGCATTTAACTTCAAATCGGTTGAAGATATTACTTTGTATGAAAAATTATTAACTCAAGGTTTTGATTTGATATCAAATGCTTTAGTTAAATTGGATCAAGTATTTGTTGATACTAAATTTGAGTTTGGTTATGTAAAAGATAGAGCCGGTAACGACAAGCTTATTTATATGGATGAAGTAGGTACGCCTGATTCTTCACGTATTTGGGATGGTGAGCAGTACCGAAATGGAAAAATCGTTGAAAACTCCAAAGAAGGCTTTCGTCAATTACTCTTAAATCACTTTCCTGATCCTGATATTTTATTAAATAAAGATCGTATGGCTGAGCGTGAAGCGCTCGCTCGTGACAATAAGTTGCCAGAGTCAGTGTTAATGGCTGTTTCTGAAACTTATATTGCGATTGCTGAAAAAGTTACAGGTAAGAAAATCGTGTTATCTGATAACCCTAAAGCAGAAATTATTGAAATATTAAGAGAGCAGTATCAACTTATTGATGAATAATCACTATTGTTGATATTTTATAAAACCTTTGCGAATTCTTATATAGAGTAAACAAAGGTTTTTTCTTTTAAGCTATGTGAATTAATCGGGATAAATAAGCTTTATAAAAAGCTATAAGCCATTTAGCTTGTCAGGTGTAGTAATAAACAGATCAAATGCAAGCGGTTCATTTAATAAAGTTTCATCAACTTTATATTCTATAAAACCACAATGTTGAAAAAATTCGCTTAACGCTTCTCGTGTTGTCTTATCATTTTGTAAATCTAACTGTTGATAATAAATTTTACTCGCTTCAAGCTCACAAGCGTCAGCATCAAGAAACAAACTTAACGGCATAGTTAAAACCGTTAATGACTGAATCTTTGGGTAATGTTCGGCAATGGCTTTTAATAGTAATTTAGCAATGCCTTGCTTCTGATAATTAGGAAGAACACTTATCGCATCTAATAAAATATGCGTTTTCGCTTTTTTTATATCAGGTTTTATCGACAATTCTTCACATAATTTAGCGGTTAAGTTTTGTCCTTTAAAATATAAATTTAACGGTAATTCCCAATCTGTAGCACCATCTTCTTCAGCTTCGATTAATTCGTAACTTTTTAATGCATCGCGATGTTTATTTAAGGTAATAAGTTCTATTTCGGCCTTAGCGACAACAATACTATCTTCATTCAATACATTTATTTCTTGTATTAATTGCCAATCATAAGAACCTTTCATTTCGGGCTTTAAAAATTTAATTGTAAATGACATATCTATTATTAATACTCCGTCGTTAATTTAGTATGAATTAACGGCTCATTGATTTTTCTATAATTAGCCGCATTTTAACATTAATAGTGTCTTTAGAAGCAAATTTAATTGACTGTAGAATACATTTTCTTAGAGAATTCATTTCAATTACTTTAAAAGCGTTTTAAAGTAATTAACACCTTTATGATAGCTGTTAGGAAAATAATTTTGTCTGAAGAAAAATTAATAACACTCTTAAAAACCTCAATTTTTATCGGTTTATGTTTGTTACTTTTGGGAATATATCTTCATAATTATAGTGATTATATGGTTTCATTAGGTGTAAAAGGCATTGTGATCAGCGCAGCATGTATTGCTTTCGGTTTAATTTTTTCTTTACCTACTAAAATGTATTTAACGTTTTTATTAATGAAAAGGGAAGCTGAACAACAGAAAAAGGACAACAAAGATTAACCTAACTTGTTGAGTCTTTTAGTTAATCCTCTGACTTTAACTCATGATTGCTTTAATTAAAGCTTCACTAGCTAAATTAAAATATCCTTCTCAAAAAATAATTTATTTTTTGATGTTCTATGCGTAAATATTATTTATTAATACACTAAAAAAACCTTTATTTCCTCTACATTTCCGAGCCGTTTTTGTGTAGAATCAGTGACCATTTTTATGAACACTAAAAAGTCTAGCCAAAGCCTTGTTATTAAAGGTAATCAAAAGGCAGTTTCAGAGGAACGCATGAATTTAGACGATATTATTTTGCAAGCAGAACAAGCCATTGCTGCTGCAACAGATCCTACGGAACTTGATCAAGTTCGCGTTAATTTTTTAGGTAAAAAAGGTTTATTTACTGAGCAAATGAAAGGCTTGAGTAAACTACCTAAAGAAGAAAAACCTAAAGCAGGGCAAGTGATCAACATTGCTAAACAGCAAGTTCAAAAATTATTAACTGAACGTGGTGAGTTATTACGTGCAGAAGTTATCAAGCAAAAATTAGCGGCAGAATCTATTGATGTAACCCTAGCTGGACGTGGTAACGACTTAGGTGGTTTACATCCTGTTACTCGTACTATCGAGCGTATTGAAAGCTTTTTTGGAGACTTAGGTTTTTCAGTAAAAGAAGGCCCTGAAGTTGAGGATGATCATCATAACTTTGATGCATTAAATATTCCGGCTCATCATCCAGCGCGTGAAGATCATGATACTTTTTACTTCAATCCTAAATTAGTACTTCGTACGCAAACATCTTGTGTGCAAATTCGTACGATGGAACAAGAACAACCGCCTTTAAGAATTATTTCTCCAGGTAAAGTTTATCGTAATGATTACGACCAAACACATACGCCAATGTTTCATCAGGTAGAAGGTTTAATGGTTGATAAAGATGTGAGTTTTACGCATCTCAAAGGTATATTACATGATTTCTTACATCACTTTTTTGAAGAAGATTTAGAAATTCGTTTTAGACCTTCATACTTTCCCTTTACTGAGCCTTCGGCTGAAGTTGATGTAATGGGTAAAAATGGCAAATGGTTAGAAGTTTTAGGTTGTGGCATGGTTCATCCTAATGTTTTGAAGTCGGTTGGTATTGACCCAGAAGTTTATACTGGTTTTGCCTTTGGTATGGGAGTTGAACGTTTAACGATGCTTCGTTATGGCGTAAATGATTTACGTTCATTCTTTGAAAACGATCTTCGCTTCTTAAAACAGTTCAAGTAGGAAAGCCAATAATGAAATTTAGTGAATCATGGTTACGTGAGTGGGTAAACCCTGCTATTTCTTCAGATGAGTTATCTCATCAAATTACTATGGCTGGCCTTGAAGTCGATGCTGTAGAGCCTGTTGCAGGTGAGTTTACCGGCGTATTAATCGGTGAAGTGGTCGAATGTGGTCCACATCCAGATGCGGATAAATTACAAGTCACAAAGATTAACTTAGGCCCAGATTTTAACGACGGCGAACTTGTCGATATTGTTTGCGGTGCAAAAAATTGTCGTTTAGGCCTTAAAGTTGCCGTTGCTACTGTTGGTGCAGTATTACCAGGTAACTTTAAAATTAAAAAAGCGAAACTTCGCGGCGTTCCATCTCACGGTATGTTGTGTAGTGAGTCTGAAATTGGCTTAGCTGAAAGTGCTGACGGTATTATGGAACTTGCACAAGACGCTCCGTTAGGTATGTGTGTTCGGGAGTATTTAGATTTAGACGATGTTAGTATTGATGTAGATCTAACGGCTAACCGTGGTGATTGTTTGGGCCTTAAAGGATTAGCACGCGAAGTTGGCGTACTAAACAGTTTAGCGGTTTGTGAGCCAGAAATATCAGCAGTTACCCCAACCATTGATGATAGTTTAACTATTACTTTATCAGCACCTAAAGCGTGTCCGCGCTATTTAGGTCGTGTTATCAAAAATATCGATGTAAATGCTCAAACACCATTATGGATGGTAGAGAAGTTGCGTCGCTGTGGTACTCGTTCAATTGATCCGGTAGTAGACGTTACAAATTACGTATTGCTTGAACAAGGGCATCCGATGCATGCCTTTGACCTAGCTAAACTCGATGGCGGCATTAATGTTCGTTACGCCAACGAAAACGAAAAACTCGTTTTATTAGATGGCAACGAAGTTAAGCTTTCATCAGAAACTTTAGTCATCGCCGACGGTGATGGTAAAGGCAATGGTAAAGCATTAGCTATGGCCGGTATTTTTGGCGGCCAAGAGTCTGGTGTTACTACTGATTCTGAAAACCCAAGTAAAGATATCTTTTTAGAAAGTGCATTCTTTGCGCCTTTAGCTATATTAGGAAAAGCGCGTCAATACGGTTTGCACACTGACTCGTCACACCGTTATGAACGTGGTATTGATCCTGAGTTACAACGTAACGCCATGGAACGTGCAACACAATTGCTTTTAGATATTGTTGGTGGCGAAGCAGGACCAATTGTTGAAGCGGTTAGTGAAGATGATTTACCTAAAGCTAAAACTGTAATTTTACGCAGAAAGATGCTTGATAACCGTATAGGACACCATATTGAAGATGCAAAAGTTACTGAAATTCTAACGCGTTTAGGTTTTGATGTTAACTTTACTGATAACACTTGGACTGTGGGTGTTCCTGCATACCGTTTTGATATTTCGATTGAAGTTGATTTAATTGAAGAAGTGGCGCGTATCTTTGGCTATAACAATATTCCAAATGTTTCTCCAAAAGCTACATTAGCAATGCGCTCACAAAAAGAAGTTAACCTTCCGCTTAATCGTTTACGCAACACGTTAGTGAATCGCGGTTATCAAGAAGCCATTACTTATAGTTTTGTTGACCCTAAAGTTCAAAGCTTAATTCACCCAAATCAAGACGTGATGACATTACCTCATCCTATTTCGAGTGAAATGTCGGTGATGCGTTTAAGTTTATGGACAGGATTATTACAATCGGTTGTTTATAATCAAAATCGTCAACAAAACAGAATTCGCTTATTTGAAACAGGTTTACGTTTTATTCCTGATGAGAATGCTGAAAATGGTGTTCGTCAGCAAGCAATGCTTGCAGGTGTAATTACTGGTCAAACAAATCAAGAACATTGGAATATGGATAAAGCCGCCACGGACTTTTATGATATTAAATCTGATGTTGAAGCTTTACTTGAATTAACCGCTAATCAATCAGCTTATGAGTTTTCAAAAGCGGAGCTTGATGCACTTCACCCTGGGCAAACTGCTGCAATTTACCGAAATGGATCTTTAGTTGGCCATGTTGGTACCTTACATCCTGAATTAGAAAGGAAATTAGGGTTAAATGGTCGCACATTAATTTTCGAACTATTATTGTCTGAAATAACAACACAAAACATCCCTGAAGCAGGCGAAATATCTCGCTTTCCTGCAAATCGACGTGACATTGCAGTGATAGTTAAAGAAGATGTTGAAGCAAAAAAAGTGTTACAACTCATTGAAAATGTTGGCGGAAATTATTTAGTTGATCTAAACTTGTTCGATGTATACCAAGGTAATGGTATTGAAGCTGGTTTTAAAAGCTTAGCCATTGCCATGGTTTTACAAGATCATGAAAAGACTCTTGAAGAAAAAGATATTAACGATGTCGTTAATCGTGTGGTCGATACATTAAAAGTTGAATTAAATGCATCACTGAGGGATTAAGCAATGGCGCTAACCAAAGCAGAAGTAGCAGAACATTTATTTGAAAAAGTTGGGCTGAGTAAGCGCGACGCAAAAGATATGGTGGAAGTTTTTTTCGAAGAAATTCGAGAAACTCTTGAAGCAGGAGAGCAAGTAAAGCTTTCTGGTTTCGGTAACTTCGATCTTCGCGTTAAAAGTGAACGCCCAGGGCGTAATCCTAAAACCGGTGAAGATATTCCAATTTCTGCGCGTAAAGTCGTTACTTTCAGACCAGGGCAAAAATTAAAAAGTCGTGTTGAAGACGGTAACGGTTAGTCCATTTACTAAATGCACATGATTATAAATTAAAAGGTTACAATATTTATTGTAACCTTTTTTGTTTCTGTCACTTTAATAAATGCTTTTATATTTAACAGTATTCTATTTTTATAGGGATCATTGTTGAGCTGGTTGAATACCGTTTACCTGTTTCTTGATGTAACGCTTATAACAGCTTGAACAACAGAAATTAAATATAATAAAAAGTGATGCAATTACTGCACCCGTAGCTAAAGCATTAATATTTAAAGGGATCGCCAATTTGTAGAATTCAGCCGTTTTCGTTAAAAGCTGCTGATCAAAGTGTCTGGCAAACTGAAATAGTTGTTGAACATAATCGTCTGTATTTAAAGACGTTAAATGTGTAGATAAATAGTTTGTTCGCTGCATTAGTTGTTCAATGACATTGGCGCTATCGACAATAATAGGATCTGCATTACTTTTGTATTGTTTGATCAGTAATGTAATATTGCCATCAAAATATTGCTCTGCAATTGATTGATAATTTATCAGTTGTCTTTTAGATTCCTCTAAATGCCCTGAAAGCCTTTGAATATATTGGTTAATAAATTCAGGCAGTTGTACGCCAAGTATAAACATCAAGGTGAACATACAACGGTCAATAAGCGTATTTATTAATGTCAGCATAGTTTATGTAGAATATTTAATATAATAGAGTAAGCAAAGATATATTAAAATTAGCACACTAATATAGCTGCGTCATGCCTTGCTTTGTGTTGTATTATACTTACAAACTCGTTAAAGTTTATTCCCTCGCCATTTACCTTCTCAGGCTTTCTATTTTATGCGTCGCTCTCATCAACCAGATCAAGAAGTTACTACCTTTAATTGGCATGTGATCAAAATGCTAGTGCCGTATTTGTTAGAATTTAAGCTGCGCATTGGCTTAGCATTGTTGTGTTTGATATTAACTAAAATTGCCAGTGTATATTTACCTTTCATTCTTAAAGATATTGTCGATATTTTAGATACACAACAAGATAATCGTATTTATCTTGTACCTTTTGCTTTAGTAGCTGCTTATGGTGTTGTTCGTTTAGCGATTGTTTTATTTGCTGAAATTCGCGACACCTTGTTTGGTCGAGTAACAGAGCGAGCGATCCGTCGCATAGGCTTGAAAGTTTTCAAACATTTACATCAATTAGATTTAGATTTTCATTTAAACCGACAAACAGGGGGCTTATCTCGCGATATCGATCGTGGTACTTCTGGCATCAGTTTCTTAATGCGATT
Organism: Thalassotalea sp.; assembly: GCA_029249355.1. Lineage (GTDB taxonomy): Bacteria > Pseudomonadota > Gammaproteobacteria > Enterobacterales > Alteromonadaceae > Thalassotalea_H. The sequence continues at coordinate 2,826 of JAQWHO010000135.1, read as the reverse complement.
TATGGTCTTTAGTGTTGTTCCTACATTAATCGAAATTGTCATGGTGGTGAGTATTTTATTCGTGAATTACGGCATCTGGTTTGCCGTTATTACACTGGCTTCGATTGTTTTCTATGTGGTTTACTCCGTTTATGCGACGAACTGGCGCACCAAATATATTCGCGCGGCTAATAAGGCCGATTCATCAAGTAATACGCGCGCCATAGATAGTTTATTGAACTACGAAACCGTTAAGTATTTTACCAATGAAGCCTATGAAGCTTCTGCTTATGACAATCAATTAGCTGATTGGGAAAAAGCTAAAATGCAAAATCGTTTATCCTTATTTGCTTTAAATGGTGGTCAAGCGGTGATTATTTCAATGTCGATGACGGCAATGTTAGCGTTAGCTGCTTATGAAGTGACCCATGAAAATATGACTTTGGGAGATTTTGTTTTAATCAATGCTTTTATGATGCAGTTGTTTATTCCGTTAGGTTTTCTTGGTTTTGTTTATCGTGAGATAAAAGGATCGTTAGCGAATATTGAACAAATGTTTACGCTGATGGCGAAAAAAGCAAAAATTGAAGATGCCGAGAATGCAACCGAGTTAACTTTGGCTAAAGGTGATATTAGTTTTCAAGGTATTCACTTTGCGTATCAAGAAGAGCGGCAAATTATTAAGGACTTAAGCTTTAAAGTACCAGCTGGACATAAAGTTGCTGTGGTCGGTGAAAGTGGCTCTGGTAAGTCAACACTAGTTAAATTACTGTTTCGTTTTTATGATGCACAACAAGGTGAAATTACAATTGATGGTCAAAAAATTAATGCTGTAACTCAACATTCTCTAAGAAAGAATATTGGTATTGTTCCACAAGATACTGTGCTTTTTAATGAGTCGCTATTTGAAAACATTCGTTATGGCAATACTGATGCAACTCAAGCAGAAGTTAATGAAGCAATAAAGCTTGCTCATTTAAGTGCGTTTGTTGAATCGTTACCCAAAGGTGTCGAAACGGTTGTTGGTGAACGAGGGTTAAAACTTTCTGGCGGTGAAAAGCAAAGAGTTGCTATCGCAAGGACGATATTAAAAAATCCCGCAATATTAGTTTTCGATGAAGCCACATCATCTTTAGACAGTCATTCAGAGCAAGCTATTTTAAAAGCGATAAAAGAGGTTGCACAAAACCACACTAGCTTAGTTATTGCTCATCGCCTTTCTACTATTATTGATGCAGACAATATTATTGTGTTACATCAAGGTGAATTGGTTGAACAGGGCAATCATAAAACATTACTCAGCAATGAAAGTTATTATTATCGGATGTGGATGTTGCAGCAAAACAATACCAACTAATGTAATTATTTTAAAAACTAGGAAAACAAATGGCCGATTCAATTCATCCTGCTATTTTGAAAACACAACAATGGTTAGAACAAGTGATTATTGGGCTTAACTTTTGTCCTTTTGCTAAAAAAGAACTCGTCAATAACACTATTCATTACCACGTTTGCCCACAGGTTAGGCTTGAAAAAGCCTTAGAAGAATTTGCCCAGCAATGTGAATTCTTACAGAAACACCCAGAAATTGAAACGACTCTTATTGTTTGTAGTCTAGGTTTTCGCGATTTTGAAGCCTATTTAGACTTAGTCGATTATGCCAATGAATTACTGGAGGATTTAGGTTTTGAAGGGATATTTCAAGTCGCTAGTTTTCACCCTGATTATGTCTTTGAAGGAGAAGATGTCAATGATGCGTCTAACTATACTAACCGTTCACCCTTACCAACTCTTCATTTGATTCGAGAAGCCAGTATGGCAAAGGTGTTGGCTGTATATAATAACCCAGAACAAATTCCTGAAAACAATATTGCACTAGCGCGTGATAAAGGCAGTAAGTTTTTCCAACAAATATTAAAACAAATACATCGACGTTAGCAACAAATACAGGCAACACATTATTTAGTAAATATAGTATTGCCAAATCATTATTAGACGATGAAATTTAATTTCCAATCGTGCATTTCTATTCGGTATAATAATCATCTTGGCTTTATAAATTTGAAATTTATTTTGCCAGATCAATTTACTCCAAAATAAAGGTTTTTTTGTGGAAGAAGAGCGTTCAGTTTTACAAGTAGGTGGTAGTTTAGAAAAAGCGGTCAAAGGTGAATATAGCATTGATGTTAAAGCAGTATTAAAAGAAGCTTGGACAAATACCAGTACATCACGAATAGCGATCAATGTCGGTTTGCTTTTTACTTTATCAATTGGTGTCGTAATTACCTTAATTGTTAGTCAGTACTTGGGAGGTATTGAAGTTGTATTTCAAGATCAGCAAAGCAGTGCGATCTTAAATATTTTAGTGACTTTAGTGGTTTACCCTTTTTTAGTTGGGGTTGAAATGATGGGCGTGTTTCATGCTGTCGGTTTAAAAACGAATGCTAAGCTGGTGTTTGCCTTTTTAAAACGTGGTAGCTGGGTAGCGATTTGTGCGTTATTAACATCAACACTTGTTACTATGGGCATCACTTTATTTGTGGTACCAGGAATTTACTTGGCAGTTGCTTTATCGCTTGTTTTGCCTTTAGTGGTCGAAAAACGTTTATCACCATTGAAAGCTATTTCTTTGTCACTGCAGGCGACTCGCTTTCAGTGGTTTAATCTCTTTGCTGTATATATTGTGCTATTTTTTCTATTAATAGCGGCGTGTTTGCCGGTACTTCTATTAGGGAATACGGCGATTTCACTGGTTGGTGGTGTGATGACAATCTTTGCCCTAACTTATTTAGCACCGCTTTTTTACAATGTGAAAGGTATTCTATATCGTGAAATATTCGGTATGCA
>JAQWHO010000134.1 GCA_029249355.1 Thalassotalea sp. | reverse complement strand
ACGTTCTATTAGTTGGTCCAAGCACACCCGCGACAAATCGTGGTTTATCGGGGTTTTTAGCGGTAAATTCATCAGCGGCTTGACGAGCAATTTTAGCGGCTTCACGGTTAATTTCGGCGCTATACGCTTCCATATCGTAATCAGCCATAGCAATTGTTGTTGCGTTGAATGTATTCGTTTCAAGAATATCAGCACCGGCTTCTAGATATTCGCTATGAATAGCTTTAATAATATCAGGCTGTGTTAGCACTAACATGTCGTTATTGCCTTTAACATCTAGGTGCCAATCAGAAAATTTTTCGCCGCGATAATCTTGCTCTTCAAATTTATACGCTTGGATCATCGTCCCCATTGCACCATCAAGTATAAGAATACGTTGTGCTAATTGTTGCTCAAAATTTTCAAACGATGCTGACTTTTTCATACTACTCTCAATCTGTGCTAATAAAATAAATTAACGGTTATATTGTTAAACTTCGCTTTCTGGCTGCCTTGCGCGAATATTTGAAGCATCCAATAAATATGGCGTTATTTGATAAACATAATAATTAAGCCAATTAGTAAATAACAAACTGCCATGACTGCGCCAAGAACTGTGTGGTATTTTTTTCACATTACCCTCGGGATAATAATGCTCAGGCATAATGGCTTTATCATCAGCATTTAAATCACGATGATACTCTTCGTCTAATGTGGTGGCATCGTACTCTGGATGACCGGTTAAATAGACTTGTTGCTTATTTTTACTTGCTACAACATAGACACCCGCTTCTTCAGATTCGGCGATAATTTTTAATTCTGGAACACTTAGGTAATCAGTTTTATCAATATAGCCATATCTTGAATGTGGCACATTAAAAAACTCTTCAAAACCTCGTGTTAGCTGTTCTTTGGGATCAACGGGGCTATGTTGATAAACGCCTGACAGTTTTTTCTTCCGTAAATGGCGGTTTAAACCATAATGGTGATACAGAGCAGCATGCGCCGCCCAACACGAAAACATGGTAGATGTAACGTTGTTTTCCGCCCAATCAAATACTTCGCAAATTTTATCCCAAAAAGTTACTTTCTCGTAATCCATTAAAGCTAATGGCGCACCAGTAATAATTAATCCATCATATTGAGTATCTTTAATATCATCAAATAAACAATAAAAATTATCTAAATGTTCTTTTGGAGTGTGCTTTGACTCATTGGCATGAATGCGAATAAAATCAATATTGATTTGCAACGGTGTATTAGACAGCATCCGCAAAATTTGTACTTCAGTTTCAATTTTATTTGGCATTAAATTCAAAATTGCCACTTTCATTGGACGAATTTCTTGATTAGCTGCTCGATGCTCAGACATTACGAAAATATTCTCTTTATCTAACACTGATAAAGCGGGCAATTCATTAGGGATTTTAATGGGCATAAAGACTACCTACAAAACTGAAGTTTAACTTTAAATATAACGACTCAAATTGTGTAAATAATTTCCTCACACAGTATAGACTGTAATGTGCCTTTTAACTTTGGCTATGTCAACTTCTAAACGTATAGACGTCTAAATGATTTTATTTCACCTTATAACTATAAAGACTGAGCAGTAAGAACAAAAAAGCCATTACTGTTGTAATGGCTTTTTATTGGATGTATCGAAAAAGAGCTATGACTTAAATAAGTCTCTATAAACGTTACTCAGCTATCGCTTCTTCTTTTTCTTTTTCAACTTTATCAGTTTTCTTAGTTAGTAAAAGCTCTCTTAAACGCCCATCAAGCTCTTTAGCCATTTCAGGTTTTTCCGCTAAGTAGTTGGTTGCATTAGCCTTACCTTGACCTATTCTATCGCCATTATAACTATACCAAGAACCCGCTTTTTCAACCATTTTATGCGTAACACCCAAATCAATTAACTCACCTAAGCTATTAATGCCTTGGCCGTATAAAATTTGAAATTCAGCTTGTTTGAATGGCGGAGCAATTTTATTTTTCACGACTTTTACGCGAGTTTCATTACCTATAATTTCGTCGCCGGCTTTAACAGCACCAATACGACGAATATCTAAACGAACTGAGGCATAAAATTTAAGTGCATTACCACCAGTTGTCGTTTCAGGTGAACCAAACATAACACCAATTTTCATACGAATTTGGTTAATAAAGATCATCATGGTATTTGATTTTTTCAAATTACCCGTTAATTTACGCATCGCTTGAGAAAGCATACGAGCCTGTAAGCCCATATGAGAATCGCCCATATCACCTTCAATTTCGGCTTTTGGTGTTAATGCAGCAACAGAATCGACAACAATAACGTCAACCGCCCCTGAGCGCGTTAACATGTCACAAATTTCAAGCGCTTGCTCACCTGTATCTGGCTGAGAGACTAATAACTCATTAATATTCACACCTAATTTTTCAGCATAAATAGGGTCAAGCGCATGTTCAGCATCAACAAACGCACAAACCTTTCCATTACGTTGCGCTTCTGCGATAACTTCTAACGTTAAAGTAGTTTTACCACTTGATTCAGGACCATAAATCTCAACAACACGACCCATTGGTAAACCACCAGCACCAAGCGCAATATCTAAAGCTAACGATCCAGTAGAAACGGTTTCTACATCCATGGTGTTATTATCACCAAGCTTCATAATAGAGCCTTTACCGAACTGGCGTTCTATTTGGCTTAATGCTGCTGATAGTGCTTTTTCTTTATTATCGTCCATTTCGTGCTCCACAATGTTTGTCTGAAAACTAACTAATGCAGAGAAGTATACTGTATGACCGTACAGTATCAAGCTTTTTTACAATTTTTTTTATTCGTCAATAAAAAACAAAAGAAGGAGACTTTTAATTCATTGATAATAATCATATTTTTATCATTCAATAACTTTTCAATATTCTTTCATGAAAAGTTACTATCTTACTTGTTACAATGTTTCCTTCTTATTTACAGTACTTTTTCTTAAGAAATATCAAGCATCAAATAAAGAATAGATAGGAAGATAGAACTGGTAATCATAAATTTTATTATAGTTGACTACGTAATTAATTTTTTTGATTAGACTAAACAATTTTTTATACTTGATTCTTTTAATTTACACCATACAATTGCCATTAATTAATGGTTTAATTTGAAGTAGAAAATGAAAAGTCCATATGAAAGAAACATCAATATATTCGTCATGGTATTTGTATTATTAAGCATAATGATTTCTTCATTGGTGCTAGCTGAAAGTGTTTCTCCTGAAGAAAAAGTGAAAACGGTTTTCTCTCAAATAGAATCCTCATTAATTCCTTTAAAAGCGGCTAATCAGCTGACAAAAAATAACATTCGTGAAGTATTAAACCAATACTTGCTACCAGAAGTGAATACTCAATATTTTAGCAATAAGGTACTAAACCTGAACCTTGCTAAAGTGTCTGAAGAACTTAAGGGAGAATTTGTTACTGAATTATCCATTCAGTTAATTGATACTTATAGCCATTTATTAAGTAAATATAATAATGAATCAATTCAAGTTGGTACGAGTTCATTCTCAAAAAGTGGCAAATTAGCCATGGTAAACATTACTATAGTAGGTAAAAATAAAACCAATAAAGCGGTGCTAAAATTGATAAAATTGCAAGAAGAATGGCTCTTTTATGATATTGTAGTAGAAGGCATTAGCTTGCTCGATACCAAGCAAAAAGAAATTAATTCAAGCTTTAGCCGAGTCGGTGCAGAAGATACGTTATTACACATAAAAAGCATTAACCAAAGAAGTCAGTCTTCTTCATAAAATAAAAAAAATTCTAAATTATTCATCGTTTCTCAAACAATAGGGTTATAAAGTATTTACATGGAATTGTGGGATCAAGTAGGCAGTTTAACAGCATTTTTAGCGAGCTTATTTAATAAAAAGCTTGTGATGACATCATTAGTGATCAGTGTTTTTTATATACTTAAGCACCTCATTGTCAAACTCATCAGAAAAAAGTCAAGGCGTGATAGAAGACTACAA
>JAQWHO010000133.1 GCA_029249355.1 Thalassotalea sp. | reverse complement strand
TTATCTGTGAGTCATTACTTTCAGCAAAAAGATGTCGCACAATTAGAGACTAAAACTGACGGTTATACCATTGTTGACGCTAACGTAAATTATTATCTAGACGGCATTGGTGATGACTTTGTGATGTTTGTTAAGGCGAATAATTTAACTAACGAAGAAGCTCGTGTACACGCATCATTTTTAAAGGATGTCGCGCCTTTACCTGGCAGAGGTTTCGAATTAGGTGTTAGAGGTAGTTTTTAATTGAATGCTTATAATTTGATTTAAGAATGAATTAAATGAGTTGAAGAAAAAGGAGCTTAGCTAAGTTTAGTTAAGCTCCTTTTTTATGACTGATTTTATAGTTTTAATTGAGGTATTACTTTAATCGAATACCATCTTTCTCAATGGTGATTTTGCCTTTTTTCATCAAGTTACCAACGGTAGATTTAAAGGTTTTTTTACTGACGCCTAGTGTACGTTGAATCAGCTCCGGTGAACTTTTATCATGTATATGACTAAAGCCGCCTTGTTCAGCAATATAAGCGAGTAATTTATCACTAAAGTCATTTACTTTTCCTTCGCCCGGACGAGAAAGAGATAGGTCAATTCGGCCATCTTCACGAATATTTTTTATATAACCAGATACCTTTTTACCGATACGTAATGGTTGGAAAATTTCATTATCAAATAATAACCCCCAATGTTTACCATTGATAATCGCTTTAAATCCTAAGTCAGTTTTTCCACCAATAATTAACTCTACTTTATCCCATTTTTGATAATCTGCTGGCCAAATATCTATAAAACGATCAATTTTACTGGTAGCAACAAGGCGTTCAGTACTTTTATCTAAATAGATATGTACTAAATAATATTTTCCAGCTTCCATTGGCGAGTGCTGTTCATTGTATGGCGCAAGTAAATCTTTAGGTAATCCCCAATCAAGAAAAGCGCCCATTTTATTGACTTGAGAGACTTTTAACGAAGCAAATTGTCCAACTTGAGCGAGCGGTTTTTCAGTGGTTGCAATTAATCTGTCAGCGGAATCAACATAGATGAATACTTTGAGCTGATCATCAATTTGACAGTTTTCGGGTAAATAACGATTAGGTAATAATATTTCTCCTAAATCACCGGCATCTAGATAAGCGCCATTTGTCATAATTGCAATGACGGGGAGGGTATTATATTGACCAATAGTTGCCATAGTGAGCGCTCTAAGTTTTATGAAAGAAAAATATTTGCACTATTATATCGTATTGCTTTACAGGAATGTTGGATATTCGAGTAATTTTAATAATATGTTGATAGTTGTCTTTATTTTGGTGATTTCACTGTTGTTTTAGCTCGAATGTATTGGGCATGGCTTAAATGTAAAAGATCAGAAATTCGTCTAATAATATGTTCTTCAATACTGGCTATCTCACCATCAGCCATCGCGAGCTGCCAAAGTAAGGTCACAATTTTTTCTTTTTCTTGCGGAGAATATTGGCTATTTATTTTTGAAGTAAATTGATGGAAATCGACAGCATGTTCACTTAATTCAACTGCTTGTTCAATAAGTTCATTTACTTCATCAGGCGCTAACAAGAACTGCTCAGAAATTATCTTAGTCAATATTAATTGTTCATCATTATCTAAATGCCCGTCAGCTTTCATGACTTCGCATAATAAAACGGTACAGGCCATTTCAACACTCAATGTGTTATTTTCTGAGTGTGATTCTTCGTTTAAAGACTGAAAAAAAGCCGTTATTTTTGACAACATAGTAAACTCCTCTCTTTTCGGTATTGTTGATTTTTACGACTCAGAACTCAAGGGATAAAACGCAATAAATTGTTTCTATACAAAATTAATTCACATGACATTGCGTTGTTAAAAGTAGGCGTTTGCTATTTAAGTAATGACTCCTTACAATCACTAAATGACAGCGCTGTCTAATTCGTAAGTTAGTTTTAGCGTAATAATATAAAATAAAGGGTAATTATGAGCCAATCTCAAGAGTCATCCGTAGTTGAGCCGGTGAAAAAGAAACGCTTATTATCGATTGACGCATTGCGCGGCTTCGATATGTTCTGGATTTTAGGTGGAGAAAAATTGTTTGCTGCGTTTTTTATTATAACGGGTTGGTCAGTTTTCCATTTAGGTGCTGAACAAATGGAGCATTCGGTTTGGCACGGTTTTACCGCTTACGATTTAATTTTCCCACTGTTTATTTTTCTTTCTGGTGTAAGCTTAGGCATCGCTGCAAAACCTTTATCAAGTTATCCCGCAGATAAAGCCAAATCTATTCTACAACACGGATTTAAGCGCCTAGGATTATTAATCATTTTTGGTGTTTTATATAACCATGGTTGGGGAACCGGCATGCCAGCATCACCAGAAGATATCCGCTATGCTAGTGTTTTGGGGCGAATTGGTATTTCTTGGTTTGTTGCTGCGCTATTGGTTTGGTATGTCAGTGAAAGAACTCAGTGGGTTGTAGCTATAGCTATTTTAGTCATTTATTGGTTAATGCTGCAGTTTGTCACGTTAGGTGGCGTTGGTGGAGGAAACTTTACAGCTGAAGGCGCGTTGAATGTTTGGTTTGATCAAACCTTTTTACCGGGTGCTACTTATCGTAACCTTCCATTAGATCCTGAAGGTTTATTGTCAAATGTCAGCTCTGTTGTAAATGCGTTAATCGGTGTGTTTATTGGCCGCTATATGATTAAACACATGGCGAATGCTCGACATTTGATCACTCGTTTATCAATTATTGGAATTTCGTTACTAATTGCAGGATATTTATGGGGAATGTTTTTCCCTATTAATAAAACATTATGGACAAGTTCTTTTATTTTAGTAACAACGGGTTATAGCGTGATACTGCTAACTTTGTTTTATGCCTTAATTGATGTGATTGGGTTGACATATTGGGCAAAGTTTTTTGCGGTTATCGGCACTAATTCAATTATTGTTTATTTGGGCTCAAGTCTTATTAATTGGAAATACACCAGTAACAGCTTATTTGGCGGATTTATTAAAATAGCGCCAGCAGGCTGGCAAGACGTCATATTATTCGGTGGAATGCTCTTACTTCAGTGGTTAGTTTTATATTGGTTATATTGTCGAAAAATATTCATAAAAGTATAAAATTTAGTTATTTTCACTAAATCATCCTAAAAAAAGAGATCTATCAAAGGTCTCTTTTTTTATTTTAATCGAATTAAATTTACTTAAAAAACCATTATAAAACAGTAAGTTAAGTGTCTTATCTTGTTTTTCTTTTACTTCATCGCATTTCGGCGCGATCCTTGTAACAAACGGTTACGTATTTTGTAAAATACAATGCTGGTAATTCGTTATCATTACTTTCATAAAAATTTTATAAATTGTTACACTTGAACACATTTACCCGAGGAATTAGCGGTGACTAGAAAAAAACAAATTATTGTCCCAATTGTCATTTTAATCGCAGGAATTTTACTTTTTATCGGCTTTTCGAGCATGAAAAAGCCACCAGAAGAAAAAGCGAAAGTTGATAATACTCCTATCGTTGCAGTTGAAGCGATCACTGTGGCGCCAATGACTTTACATGTCGATTCTTACGGTATTGTCACGCCAAAATACGAAACTGAAATTGTTGCCCAAGTGAGCGGCGAAATTGTTGAATTGTCTGAAGCTTTTGTTCGTGGCGGTTTTGTTGAAAAAAATCAACTACTAGCACGTATTGATCCTAGTGATTATGAAGCGGCGTTGATTGACGCAGATGCTAATCTCGCTTCGGCATTAGCGGCATTGGAACAAGAACGTGCGCAAGGTCAAGTGGCTGAAGAAGAATGGAAGCGAATTACAGACGCTTCACCAACTGAGTTGAGCTTACGTAAACCACAATTAGCACAAGAACTTGCTCGTGTAAAAGCGGCCGAAGCATCGGTGCTTAGAGCTAAACGAAACCTTGAACGTACCGAAATTAAAGCCCCTTATAATGCCATGATTGAAGATCGCAATATTGGCTTAGGTGCATTTGTTGGTACAGGTAATCGTGTTGGCAAGTTATTAGGTACTGCAACGGCTGAGGTACGCTTACCCGTAGCAGATAACCAATTACAATTTTTGATTAATCAAGGCGAAAATGCGGTTGTTAACTTAGTAGGAACATACGCAGGAATTGATACTACATGGCAAGCTCGTATTGCTCGTGGTGAAGGCGTTATTGATAGTAAAAGTCGTATGAGTTATTTAGTTGCAGTTATCAAAGACCCATACTCTCTTGAATCATCGACAGATGGCAAGAAAACGCCGTTACGATTTGGTTCATACGTTAATGCAAACATTCTAGGTTTAGAGTTAGCACAAGCGACAAAGCTTCCTCGTTACTTAGTTGTTAACAATAAAGTGGCTGTTTTAGATGAAGAGTCAAAGCTTCACTATGTTGATATTGAAATCGTTCGCCAAGACGGCGGTGATGTTATTGTTTCAAATGGTTTATCAACGGGTGATCAATTAATTACCTCTGCGCTTGATTATCCAGTAAATGGTATGAAGTTAGCGTTGCCGAGTGATAAAGAAGAAAGTATTGAGTCTGACGATGATGCTAATACTGCTACGCAAATTGCTAGCGTTAAGGACTAAATGATGGATGATACAAATAAAGGCTTAATTGCTTGGTTTGCGCGCAACAGTGTTGCCGCAAACTTGTTAATGGTATTTATCTTGGTTGGCGGTTTATTAACGATTCAAACCATCAACAAGCAAATGTTTCCACAAGTAAAAATTAACTGGATTTCTTATTCTGCACCATACCCTGGAGCAGCGCCTCAAGAGGTTGAAGAAGGCATAACGATAAAAATAGAAGAGGCTTTAGAAACTGTTCAGGGGCTAAAGCGTGTTATTACTTATTCAAATCGTAATTATTCAAACGGTTGGTTCGAAGTTGAACTAGATTATGATCCGCAAATTGTACTTGAAGAAGTTAAATCAGCCATTGATTCTATTTCGAGCTTTCCTGATGGCATGGAAAGAATAAAAGTTGAGCGCGAAAAATTCCGTCAAGAAGTTATGTATATAAGCCTATATGGTGATATGAGTAATGGTGAATTAAAAGAGCTTGGCCGTAAAATTCATAATGAAATACAACAATTACCACTGATTAATATTTCAGAGTTTTATAGTGGTTTAGGTTATGAAATTTCAGTTGAAGTCAGTAAAGATAAATTGCGTGAATATGGTTTAAGCTTTAACGACGTTGCAAGATCTGTCCGTAATTATTCTCGTAACATGTCAGCAGGACAAATTCGCGCTGAAAATGGCTATATTAATTTACGTGTAGAAAACCAAGCTTATCGTGGTCACGAATTTGAACAAATTCCTGTTATTACTTTAGAAGACGGTACAAAAGTTTTATTAGGCGATATCGCTACAATTATTGATGGTTTTCAAGAAGGATTACAATATTCAAAATTCAATGGTAAAAATTCGGTAACATTCTTTATTGGTGCGGCTGATAATCAAAGCATCACCGATGTTGCAAAAGTCGTTAATAAGTATGTTGATTCAAAAGCTGATGTATTGCCTGCTGGTGTTGAATTAGAAACCTGGGTAGATATGACCTATTACCTTGAAGGCCGTTTAAACATGATGCTAGACAACATGAAAAGTGGCGCGATATTGGTTTTCTTAATGCTTGCGTTGTTTTTACGTGTACGTTTAGCTTTCTGGGTAATGATGGGCTTACCGGTATGTTTCTTAGGTACTTTATTACTAATGCCTATGGAATTCATCGATGTAACTATTAACGTGATTAGCTTATTCGCCTTCATATTAGTACTGGGTATCGTTGTCGATGATGCCATTGTTATGGGTGAAAGTGCTCATGATGAAATTGAAGCAAGTGGCCATAGTACTGAAAGTGTTATTCGTGGAGTTCAACGGGTTGCTATGCCAGCAACGTTCGGTGTACTTACAACCATAGCGGTATTTGTTCCTTTTCTTTTTGGTGAAGGGCCATCTTCTGCTTTTGGCAAGGCAATTGGTGCTGTAGTTGTATTGTGTTTGATTTTCTCTTTAATAGAGTCAAAGTTAATCCTACCTGCTCATCTTGTGAAAATGAAAATCAAAGAGTTCAACCCTAAAAACCCGTTAGATCGTTTACGTGCATGGATTGACTCAAAACTTAAAGCTTTTATTGAAAATAAATATCGTCCAGCGTTAGCGGTTTGTATTGAATATCGCTATGCCGTATTGATGTTTTTCATCAGTTTAATGTTATTAAGTGCTGGTTTATTTGGTGGTGGTTTTGTTCGATTTATCGGTCAACCTAAAATTCCTCATGATTTTCCTCGTGTTAGCGTAGAAATGAATGTTGATGCTTCTGAAAAATCTACACTTAGCACGCTGTTAAATATCGAAAGAATCATTTATCAAATTGACAAAGAAATTGAAGAAAAGCACGGTGCTAGCATGATCTCTGACATGCAGGTTGATTTACGAAGCCGCACCAGTGGTCGAGTGATGGTTAAATTAGTTATTCCAAAACTGAGACCAATGAATACCTTCGAATTGGCTGAATTGTGGCGTGCTGCTATTCCAAATTACCCAGGTATGAAATCACTTTCAATTGATGACAACCTATTTGGTGGTGGACGAGACGATGGCGACATTGCCTTCAGATTAGAAAGTCAAAGTGATGCACAACTTTTAGCTGCTGCAAAAGTGCTGAAAGAAAAATTAAATTCACTTAAAGGTGTTGGTGATGTTAATGACAGTCGCCAAACGAGTGCGAAAGAAGTTCAGCTTGAACTTAAACCATTAGCTTATAGCTTAGGGTTAACATTATCAGATGTTGCATCTCAAGTGAGTTACAGTTTCTATGGCTTAGAAGCACAGCGTATTTTGCGTGACACTGAAGAAGTTAAAGTGATGGTGCGTTACCCGCTTGAACAACGTAGTTCGGTGGGGCATGTGGATGATGTGATGATTCAAGCACCCAATGGAGCCGAGTTGCCGTTATCTGAATTAGCTGAAATTAGTTTAACGGATGGTGTAACACGTATTCGTCGTGAAAATGGTAATCGTACGATTAACGTTTGGGCAAGTGTTGATGCTGAGCAAGTTGAGCCTTTTGAAGTGGCAAAAGATATTCGTGATAACTTTATTCCGCAATTATTACGTCAGTTCCCTCAAGTTCAAAGTGAGGTGTCTGGACGTATTCAGGAAGAAATGGAAAGTGCTAGTTCTCAAGTGCGTGACTTTGTTATCTCGTTACTTGTTATATTTTCGTTACTTGCTATTCCTTTGAAGTCCTATTCTCAGGCAGTGATGATCATGGTTGTTATTCCATTTGGGATCATTGGCGCAGTTATGGGACATTTTATACTAGGTATGGACTTAAGCGCTTTATCAGTGATGGGGATCTTAGCGGCATCTGGTGTGGTGGTGAATGATTCTTTAGTGATGGTTGATTATGTCAATAATTCTAGAAAGTCAGGTGTGCCTTTAAAAGATGCTGTTATGTTTGCCGGTACTAAACGTTTCAGAGCGATTATGTTAACGTCATTAACTACGTTTATTGGTTTAGCACCAATCATTTTCTTTGAAACAAGTGCACAAGCGCAGATTGTCATTCCAATGGCGATATCGTTGTCGTTTGGTGTGCTATTTGCCACGGTAGTTACCTTAGTGTTAATCCCTACGTTGTACGTGATTATTGAAGACTTGAAACGTTTAGTTAGACGCAAGAAGAAAGTACAGCCACTTGCGCAACCTGCTGAAGAAGTTACTCCTTAATAGTTCATATAATTAAGATATTGATTAAGCCAGTTATTGAAAAATAACTGGTTTTTTTTGCTAAATATATGGCGAAAAATTTTATTTATGCATCAAATTTATTTCAATTATCTTTAATAAAAGTTGCTTGCAAGAAAATAAATAAACTGTCAAAGTGAAGATGACTTCGCTCGCTAGATTTGCTCAAGGAGGTTATTGCTACAAAAATGATTGTTGATCATTTTGTCAGCTAAATTGTTATGCTTCTGGTGCATAGCCAAAAGTATAGAAAGTGACACATTGATTGACCCATTGTTTATCAATAATTATGGAACTTTTTATATGACTGAAGAAAAAATTACCTATATTTTAGACACCAATATTTTATTGCACGAACCTTTCGCCTTTTTATCCTTTCAAGAGCATGACGTTGTCGTGCCAATGACCGTATTAGAAGAACTTGATTCAATTAAAGACCGCAATAAAGACGTTAGCCGAGATGCTCGGGTCGCAATTAGAGCGCTAGAAGATGCTTTAGCTGATGCAACGCCAGAAGAGGTTATGGCTGGCGTGTCATTGCCTAATCATAATGATGGAAATATCACTGGGCGTTTAGCTATTTTCAATGATTATAAGCTTGAACAAACGGCGGGAAAATTATCATTTAACGAAAATGACAATCGCATCATCAACACCGCTATTCATATTCAAAATCAGAAAAAAGATCGCAAAGTGGTTTTAGTCACTAAAGATATCAATATGCGCTTAAAAGCAAAAGGTGCAGGGCTCAAATTTGTTGAAGATTATCGCACTGATCAACTGATTGACGATATTCAATTTTTAACAAAAGGTTATCATCAATTCACGGGAGATTTTTGGGAGCATGTGAGCGATTGCGAAAGCGAAACTGAAGGTAGAAATACTACTCATTATATCAAAAAAGATGTACTGCCCAGCGTATATATGAATGAATATTTATTGGATGAAGGTGAACATTTTGCTGGCAAAGTAACCGGATGGGACGACGATAAATTAGCGATAACCGATTTAAGTCGTGAGCGATTAATGTCAAAGCAAGCGTGGGGTATTCATCCTAAAAATGTTTACCAAGGTATGGCGATGGATGCTTTGTTAGATCCTAGTATTGATTTAGTTATTTTAACTGGGCCAGCAGGTTGCGGTAAAACGTTACTCGCTTTAGCAACTGCGCTAGAACAAGTCGTTGAAAGAGGCTTGTATGACAAAATTATAGTGACACGCAGTACTCCTGAAATTGCTGAATCAATCGGCTTTCTACCGGGAACTGAAGAAGAGAAAATGGCGCCATGGTTAGCGGCAATTACTGATTCTTTAGAAGTGCTGCACAAACAAGATGAAAATATGGATGGTAGTTTAAATTACATTATGGATAAGGCGAATATTCAGTTTAAATCCGTCAACTTTATGCGCGGGAGAAGCATTCAAAATGCCTTGGTTTTATTAGATGAATGCCAAAACTTAACAGCCTCACAATTGAAAACGATTATCACGCGTTGTGGTGAAGGCACTAAGCTTGTTTGCTCTGGAAATTTAGCGCAAATAGACAGTAATTATCTAACCGCATTAACTTCAGGCTTAACCTATATTGTTGAGCGTTTTAAAGATTTTCCCGGTAGTACAACCGTTAACTTAAATGGCGTGGTCAGAAGCCGTTTAGCGTCATTTGCGGAAGAAAATTTATAAATTAACTGTTTAAGTGAATGTTAAAAAATTTGGAAGCCATAATAGTAAATGTTGATGGCTTTTAAATTTTTGTGATTGAATCTCTGACAATTAATTCTGGGGTAAATTTATTATTCACAAACACATCAGGTCGTTTATACAC
>JAQWHO010000132.1 GCA_029249355.1 Thalassotalea sp. | reverse complement strand
GATTACCGGCAATATTATATATAAAGCACTACAAACGTTCCTTTAGTTCATGCAGTTCAGTTGATACTGGTATAGCGGTATCAAGAGCATAAAAATCATCGTGTCCCATTATTTTTACGCGGTTTTATGAAAGTTCATCTGGCCCAACACGTACCACTAATTTCCCGAAGTTTTCACCTTTTAATAAGCCGATAAAAGCTCTTACTGCGTTTTCGAGTCCTTCAACCCTATGCTCTTTGTACTTGATCTCGCCAGCCATTAACCACTTCACCATTTGCTCGCTAAATTCGTTGTAACGATGACCATAATCATCAAACACAATGAACCCCTGCATTTTTATACGCTTAACCAATAGTGCGTCCATTAATAAAGACAATCTGTCGGGCCCACTAGGTAATTCTGTTGCGTTATACTGAGAAATTAGCCCACATAAAGGCACACGCGCACAGCTATTTAATAATGGCATCACAGCGTCAAACACTTTACCGCCAACATTTTCAAAATACACATCAATGCCAGACGAACAAACGGCTGCTAATTCTTCAGCTAAGTCATCGCTTTTATGATCAAGACAATAATCAAAACCTAAGGTTTCAACCGCATATTGGCATTTGGTTTCGCCACCAGCAATGCCAACCACTTTACAGCCTTTTAATTTAGCTATTTGACCCACTAAGCTGCCTACAGCACCGGTGGCAGCTGCAACGACTATCGTTTCGCCTGCTTTAGGCTGGCCAATATCAAGTAAGCCCATGTAAGCCGTTAGCCCTGGCATACCTAGAACCCCTAAAGCATGTGATGGGTTAGTCATGTTGTTATCAAGTTTGAGTAATTCACTACCATTGATAACGCTGTAATCTTGCCAGCCACCAAAAGCGACCACCCAATCACCTTTGTTATAATCACTATGATTTGACTCTTCTACTCGACAAACACTACCACCGACCATGACTTCATTTAACGCAACTGGGTCAGCATAAGATTTAGCATCATTCATTCGACCACGCATATAAGGGTCAAGTGAAAGAAAAACGGTGCGAAGTAATACTTCACCGGCTTTAGGTATTGGTTTTTCGCTACTTACAAGGTTAAAGTTTTCAGCTGTTGGTGCACCAAAAGGTCTAGATGCCAAAACCATTTGGCGATTTATATCCGTTGTTTGAGTCATGTTAATTCCTATTAAGAAAGAGCTAATGTAAAAAGTTAATATCGAGAGGTATTAAGAAAAAGTCTGCGAGTGAATCTTTTAAAGTAATCCACACGCCACTGATACCTACATTATAATGCTTTAGTTAAGATCTCTCGGCTAATTGCTAAGGTAATATCGTCATTTTCGCCCAATGCCGTCATACCATGTTGCTCTAATCGTTCAATCAGTAAGTCGATATCTTTACTACCAAGATCCACGTGGGATAAACGTGTGGGTACTTGCATTTTTTTGAAGAACTCTTCAGTTAAACGGATCGCTTGATCAATACGTGCGTTATCATCACCATCAGTTACCTGCCAAACGCGTGCTGCATATTGTAGTAACTTTTCACGTTTTTGCTCTTTACGAACTTTCATTACCGCAGGCAATACAATAGATAGGGTACGTGCATGGTCGATACCAAAAGCTCCGGTAAGTTCATGACCTATCATATGCGTTGACCAGTCTTGTGGTACACCTGCCCCAATAAGGCCATTTAGTGCCATGGTTGCTGACCACATAATATTAGATCTAACGTCTAAATCATCTTTAGTGTCAGATAATAACGCTTTGGGTCCTTCTTCTATTAAGGTTTGCAATAAACCTTCACTAAAGCGGTCTTGCACTTTGCCATTAACGCTATAAGTTAAGTACTGTTCAATCGTATGTACAAACGCATCAACTACGCCATTGCTGATTTGACGTTCCGATAAAGATAAAGTAACGATGGGATCTAACACGGCAAATAATGGTCGAACTAAAGGGCTTGAAAATGGAAGTTTATATTCATCTCTTGTTACTACTGAGTTACCATTACTTTCTGAGCCAGTGGCGGGAAGAGTTAAAACGGCACCAATTGGTAAGGCCTTTGTGACAGCTTGCTGTTTAACAAGAATATCCCAAGGATCGCCGCCTTCGCCTTCATACAGGGCTGCTGCGGCAATAAATTTAGCGCCATCAACAACTGAGCCGCCACCAACAGCAAGTAAATAATCAATGTTCTCTGCTTTAATTATTTCTTGAGCTTTCATCAAGGTGTCATAGGTTGGATTTGGTTCGATACCTGAAAATTCAAACCAAGTATGTTCTGTAAGCGCATCACTCACTTGTTGATATACGCCATTACCTTTAATTGAACCACCGCCATAAACCAATAATACGCGTGCGTCTAATGGAATTTCTTGTGAAATAGCGGCAATTTTCCCTTCACCAAAATGAATACGGGTTGGGTTTTGAAAACTGAAATTTAACATTTTTATATCCTAAAACTATTCAGAAAGTAATTGATAAATACACCCGTTTAAACCAAAACCGAGCGATTTATCTGTTCATTTGTGTGTTAAATAATGCTTAACGTCACGTTAATATTGCCACGTGTTGCATTCGAGTATGGGCAGACTTGATGCGCTTTATCTACCATCACCTGCGCTTTCTCTTTATCCATATCACCTAATGAAACCGCAAGTTTCACTGCTATGCCAAAACCGCCTTCAATTGCACCAATAGCGACTTCTGAGTTGATATACGTCTCGCTAGGTAAACTTATATTTTCTTGACCCGCGACAAATTTTAGCGCGCCAATAAAGCAAGCGGCATAACCGGCAGCAAATAGCTGCTCAGGATTAGTACCCTGTCCGTCATCGCCGCCTAAACCTTTAGGTGTTGACAAGGTAACGTCTAAACGACCGTCGTCTGATTTTGCAGTACCTTCACGACCGCCAGTGGCTGTCGCTTTTGCGGTATAGGCTGTGTTTTGTAATTTTTTCATATCATGTTCCAGTATATTTATATTTACGTTCGTTAAGCTGAAAGTTGAGCGAGTAATTTTTCAGCAGCTAATGCTGAACTCGCTGGGTTTTGACCAGTGATAATAAGACCATCTTGTATTGCAAAGGCATGCCAATCTTCTGCTTTTTGATATTCACCGCCGCGTTTAATAAGTTCGTCTTCGAGTAAAAAAGGGACCACTTCGGTTAATTGCACTGCTTCTTCTTCACTATTAGTAAAGCCTGTAACCGCTTTGCCTTTAATTGCAAATTCACCAGATGCCTGCTTTACATTTAATAAGGCTGCGCTGGCATGACAAACTGTCGCAACGGCCTTACCTGCCTTAAGAAAGCTTTCAATTAAGCTGATTGAGTCAGTATTATCGGTAAGATCCCATAATGGACCATGACCACCAGGGTAAAATACGGCATCAAACTCACTTTCGTTAAGGGAAGATAATTGTACCGTGGTGGCAATGTTAGCTTGTGCAGCAATATCACTCTCATAACGTTCGGTTGCTGCTGTTTGAAAGTCTTCAAGTGTACTTGTTGGGTCAATAGGGGCTTGTCCGCCTTGTGGTGAAGCCAGCGTAACTTCAGCGCCTGCATCAATAAATGCATAATAAGGGGCTGCAAATTCTTCAACCCAAAAGCCAGTTTTTTGGCCTGTGTTACCAAGCTCATCATGTGAAGTAAGTACCATCAATATTTTTTTAGTCATGATCATTCATCCATTTATTTAACTGTCTAGCAGTAGGTTTGAGTGTGTTTTAATATTCTATGCAGGGAGTATATGCCCACAAATAAACATGAACAATGCAGATAAAATTGACAACATTATATCAATAGTTGATACAATGAACGATTAGGTATGTATATTGTGGATTAGGTAGTATTTATGGATGTTTCATTTGAACAGCTCAAGAGTATGGTTGTATTTGCACAAGTCATTGAGCAAGGCAGCTTAAGCGCTGCGGCTAAACATATAGGGCTATCACGAGCGGTAGTGAGTTATCATTTGAAAAAGCTAGAAGTACAACTTGAGGTAAAACTGCTTAATCGTTCAACGCGCGCTATTAATCTTACTGAAGCAGGCCAAGCCTATTATGAGCGCTGTCGCATCATTGCTGAGCAAGCGAGTGTAGCCAAACAGCAAATTGAAAATTTCAAAAATGAACCTGTCGGATTACTTAAAATTACCTGCCCAGTAAACGTTGGTTTGCAGACTGTTGTACCAGCACTAAATGAGTTTAAGAAAATTTACCCAAAAATTGAGCTTGATGTCATGTTGACTGATGAAGTGGTGAACATTATGAAAGAGGGAATAGACTTAGCAATCCGTGGTGCACCATTACCTGACTCAGGTTTACAAGCAAGCAAACTTGCCACCCTAGAAACGTGTCTTTGTGGTGCCCCTGAGTATTTTCTTCAATATGGACGCCCAGCTAAACCTGCGGATTTAGGTGAACATCAATGGGTGATCTACAAGTTGACTTCAGGGGTTTTAACTCTCAAGAAAGGCAGTCGATCATTCAGTATTGCCACCAAAGGAAGTATTAGTACTAATAATGCGGCTGCACGTACCGCATTTGTTGAAGCTGGACATGGTTTAGCCCGTATTCCTACTTACGATGCTTGGCCAAAAATAAAAGCAGGAACTTTAGATAGGGTGCTGGATGATTACACACTTAACGATATAAATGTTTATGGCGTTTTCCCGCCGGGCACAGCCAACTCTAAAAAACTTAGGTTACTGCTTAATTTTTTGAAAGAGTATTTTACTAGCCAAATAAATAGAAAAATGTCCTAAAATAAACTCAGACTCTGCCCAATATTAACGCAAATAAAGATTGGACATATCTGACGTTCTTAATCTCCGTTTAGACAATTGAAGTGGTCAAGTCAAAATGGCCAAAAACTTAAGCTATAGTCGATGCTACTCTACTTTTCTAAGTTTTTTACGATAAATTTTGTTTCAAATACTTCATCTAAACTAGGTAAAGCTGTCATCGCCCCAACTTTTGAACATACTTTAGCGCTTACCTTCTGAGCAAATGAAACAAATTCACGAATTTTATCTTCATACAAATGCTCGCTGTCAGGATTATTAGCCATCTGATATAAAATAGCACCGATAAATGAGTCTCCTGCCCCGGTGGTGTCCACTGCTGTTATTTCATATGCAGGCACAATATACTGCTCTTCATTTTGAGAGACCAAACAACCATGCTTACCTAAAGTAACAAAGATCAAATTAATACCTTGTTCGTGTAAAATTTTGCACGCTTCTTTTTGCTCGCTAATACCTGTTAATAGTACTAATTCCTCTTCGCTAACTTTAATAACATCAGCTAATGGTAAAAATTCGTCACAGCGTTCTTTGAACTGCTCTATATTATTTTTCCATAAATCAATTCGATAATTAGGATCAAAAACAATGAGGTTGCCATTCGTACTCGCTTGCCTTGCTATTTTCAAGTAGCTATCAAATAAATGACCACCAAGCAAAGCCGTCGCTGAACCAAGATGTAAAATAGAGTCATCTAATAAGGTATCTATGCAGCTATCAGTTAAAATTAATTGTTCATCCGCTCCTCGATTAAAAGTGAACTCCCTTTCCCCTTCATCAGCTAACGAAACAAAGGCCAATGTTGTTGATGATGAAAGCACTTGAGTATAATCAGTTTTCACGCGATATTGTTGTAAACCTTCTAATAAAAAATGGCCAAAAGGATCATTACCAACAGAGCCGACAAATTCAGCATGACCACCAAGATGTCCTATACATGCAGCAACATTCGCAGGAGCTCCTCCACCTTTTTTAACAAAATCAACACCTGATTTTAGGCCTACATTCACTTGTGTACAGACAAAATCTATTAGTATTTCACCGATGCAAATAACCTTCATAATAATCTCTATATAATATTTATGTTTTAAAACTTTTTCAGAAAAGCAACGAATTGCATTAATTGATAGCGATAAAAGACTAAAAAGTTAATTTAATAATGGCTCAACACAACTAAACAACGTTGTCTTTTTTATTTATTAAACTATATTGATTTAAATAGTGCAAGAGTTTTCTATATAATAGTAATCTCTCGTGGCACACTATGTGTTTTTTTTAATAAAATACTTTTAAACGTAATTACACTGCTATTAATTATCATGCTGAATATTCTGAAGTCAGCCAGAGCCGATATAACAGCAAACAAGGAATAATAAGTGGTAAACATAAAGCAAGTTGCAGCACACGCAGGGGTGTCATTTAAAACGGTATCAAGGGTCGTCAATAAAGACCCTACTGTTAAAAAAATCAATCAAGAAAAAGTACTAAAAGCCATCGAAGAACTAGGTTATCGCCCAAATAGAGCAGCAAGTATAACCAGAAGAAAGCAATCTGGTGTATTTGGTTTGATTGCAGACGAGCTATTAAAAACCCCCTTCACTTTCGATATTATAAGAGGCGCACAAGATATCGCATGGGAACAAAACAAAGAATTAATGGTATTAAATGTGAATGAAAAGCGCTTCAGCGCTGAAAAAGCTATTGAGCACCTCTTCGAACATCGAGTTGAAGGTATTATTTACGCCTCAATGTACCATAGGGTACTTGACATACCAGATGAATTATTAAAAATCCCAGCTGTTTTAGTAAACTGCAGTGCTATAAAAGAAAACCTCGCTTGTGTTATTCCTGATGAAGTACAAGCTGCTGAAACAATAACTAATTCATTAATAGAAAAAGGCTACAAGCGAATCGCTTTTTTAAACTTAAATGAAAACATTGCAGCAGCAAAAGGAAGAAAACAAGGGGTAATAAATGCTTTTCAGCAAAATAACTTACCTATGCAAGATTTATATATTGAATCCGTAATCATTGAAGATAAAAATGGCGAAAAATCAATTGCTCGTGAAGCAACTAGACGAGTAATCAATACTTTTAACCCTGATGCTATTCTTTGTGGTCAAGATTTTATGGCCGTGGAGGTTTATTTTATCATGCAAGCAATGGGTTATTCCGTTAAACAAGATATTGGAATTGGCAGTTTTGATGATTGGGAGAATACTCCGCAACTGCTACAACCCATGTTAACAACAATGGCGTTACCTCATTATAAAATGGGACAATGGGCAATGAATTACTTATTAGCCGGCAGGAAAGACATTGTTAAACATAAAGAACAATTCAAATTGATTGAGCGTGAATCATTTTAACAATTCAACTTTCCTGTAATAATGATGACTTATCAGAATTATATTTTAAAGTTTGTTGTGAATTAGACAGTAAAAAGTATGAAATAAGTGTACAAACAATAACTATGCAACCTAATATTTTATAGGACGCTGAAAAACCAATAGTATCATATAGCATACCTATCCCTACGGATATCAATGCAGCACCTAATTGCGTAAAAACTAAAAAACCTACCAAGTAGATAGTCGATGATAATCGTTGATCGAAGTTAGCTGCAATATATTTAAATAAAGCAACAATTAATATTGGCAGCTCTATTGCGTGTAATAGTTTCATTAACGAAATAAAAACATGCCCTTCAGCGTAGCCAGAGCCGACCATCCGAACAGCCATAAATACACCACTTAAAATAAGTCCGTTTTTAGCGCCTATTTTATTAACAATAAATGGTGCTATAAACATCACCCCTGCTTCAAGAAACACTTGGAATGAATTTAAATATCCATAGACAAGATTACCCTCTGCTTTAGTCGAAAATAGCGACGAAAAATAGATAGGGAATTGTTGATCATATACCATATATATACAGGAAACCCCCATTACAAAAAATACTAGTTTCCAAAAGTTTGGCTGTACAAATAAAGTTAAAATCTCTTTGAAATTTGGAGTATCTTGTTGTTCAGAAAGTGCTTGGACATTCTGTTTTGTCGATATTTGAACAAAGTAAATAATGGTAAAAAAGATAAAACCACATACTGAACTCAACCAAAAATTATATTGCGGATTCAAATTTAATAACGCACCGGCAAAAAAGGTAGCCAGAGCCCAGCCTAACGACCCCCACATACGAGCCTTGCCAAATTCGAAACCTATTGTTCTACCAACTCGCTCAACATAGGTTTCAAGTACACCAATACCAGCACTGAATGCAATGGCAAAAATGAAGGCTCCTAATATAGTAGCAGTATAAAAATGACTATTTAATAACGGTCCATAGACATAAATAAAAAAAGGCCCCATACATATTAAAGCGATACCAATAACATATAATAAATGTTTTTTTAAGCCGAGCTTATCCTGCATAAAACCATAAAATGGCATGATAAACAGAGCAACTAAAGCGTTAATACCAAAAACAAAACCTATTTTTTCGCCTGTTAAATGAACGATTTGGTCTAACCAAATAGAAAATAATGAAAACGAGAATGACCACGTTAAAAAAAAAGTAAAAAAAGCTGCACTCATTAACCAATAACATAATTTATCTGTTTTCATTACATTCACCACTGAAAACCTTGCTCAGTAAATTCTAAAATTACCAAATAGATTTCAGTTCACTTATCGTAATATCTTCTAGGGTTATTTTGCTATTAGCCTCAATATTTACTGACGAATATGGCATAGTCGGAAATACTATCGAAGTTATAACGGTTTCACCATCGTTAACAAATATCTCAATTGAAGAGGTATCAACATACATATTAAATCGATATTTTGACAATTTCGGTGTTGTGATTGCTTTTTGGATATTAGCAAACTTACTATCAAAAGACGTATCACCCGACATTGTTCTATCGAATATAATTTCACCTGACATAACATCTAAATTAAGTGTCGTTTTTTCACCTAATTTATTATCAAAGATCAATTTAATATAATCAGAGTTTAATGGACTTACGTCAAATTCAAGATGATGTAAGCTAATATTTCTATCGGCACTTACCAAGCTGTATTGACGTTCACCAGATAATTGTTGATAAAATTCTTTTTTCTTAACAATTTTATTTAACTCTTCAACTGGTGTAGATGCAACCCTTAATCCATTGTTTGTATCTATTAAAGTCAAGGCACGAGGGATAGTCATTGCACTACGCCACTTCTCAGTAGGAACTTGATTGGCGTATTGCCAATTGCTCATCCAGCCAATTAATAATTTACGCCCATCTGAGTTCGGCACATCAGAGAAGGTCACTCCCGCATAATTATCGGTACCATAATCAAGCCATACGCCACTTTCTTTAACCTCGTTATTTACGATAACTGGTTTTACATCTGTTTTAAAATCATCTGTTAAAGTAAACGTTTTACCATCAAAGTCACCAATAAAATATTGCGTTGCTGAACCACCATTAGGGCCCCCTGGGTTGATGCTAACTAATAAAACGTATTGAAAATCATTGGTACCTTCAATAGGCATTTTAATCAGATCTGGGCACTCCCAAACACCACCATGAACGCCCCAATCTTTACCAAAATCACTCTCTAATTGCCAATCAAATAAATTTGGTGAAGAATAAAAACCAATATGATCGTCTTGCGCCAATACCATGACCCATTTTTGACTTTCTTGATGCCAAGAAACTTTAGGATCTCTAAAATCTTTGATTCCAGGGTTTGCCAAAACTGGGTTTTGAGTATATTTTAGCCATGTTCGTCCCTTATCCAAACTATAAGCAATTCCTTGAGTTTGATAATCATTCCTACCCAGCTGTTCCTTTTCGAAATTGTGGTAGGTATAAATGGCCACTAGAGGTGGGTTATCTTTTGTTCCTAACCCTGAGGTATTGTTCCAATCAACGACAGCACTACCTGAAAAGATAGTTCCATGCTCATCTGGGTACAAAGCAATTGGAAGCTCCTCCCAATGAACTAAATCTTTACTAACGGCATGCCCCCAATGCATAGGTCCCCATACGGAACTTTCAGGATGATATTGATAAATAAATGATATTCCCCCTGATAATAAACCATACCATTGGGATCATTCATCCAGTTGTTTTGTGGACTGAAATGAAATTGCGGGCGATATTTTTCGGAATAATGTACAGTATTATCACCAAGGTATTCATTACTAATCGGACTTTCTTCAAGCATCTCACACCCACACAAAATTAATATAATTAATAACGATAAAACTCGCATCTTATGTTCCTTTCTTATTTAAAATAGAAGACAACTCTTCTAACGACTGCCCTTTGGTTTCAGGCATTAATTTGATAACAAATAGAAGTTGTAAAAACATCATCACTGCAAAAAATGTAAATATTTGACTAGGTGGATAATGACTTAAAAAATATGGCATAACTAAAGTGATAATGGCGGCAAAAACCCAGTGTGTTCCAGAGCCAAACGATTGCCCTTTAGTACGAACATTATTTGGAAATATTTCTGCAATAAACACCCAGATAACAGCACCCTGCCCAATAGCATGAGCCGCTATAAAGGCAAACACAAAAAATACAACCGTTAGACCGCCACTGTCCGAAGAAAAAGCCCAAGCGACAACACTCAACGAAATGATGTAACCAATAGAGCCTATTAGCATTAAACTTTTTCGACCTGCTTTATCAATTAAATAAACACCTAACATGGTAAAAAACAAATTAACCAAGCCGACACCTGCGGTAGAAAGTAATGACGAACTACTGTCTAAACCTGCTAGTTCAAAAACACGTGGTGCGTAATAAATAATAAAATTAATACCCGACAATTGATTAAACATTGCCAAGAGAAAGGCCAATAAAACCGGAAAGCGGTAAGCTTTAGAAAATAACGGATCCTTTTGATGTCCGCTAGTATCTTGTTGAATTTTTTCAATCAATGTATCTACTTTCGGTTCACCAAGCGAAACCATAATATTTTTTGCTTTTTCAACATTATTACCGTGAAGAATTAACCAACGAGGACTCTCTGGCGCACGTAATATCATTATTAAGTAGATTAGAGCCGGAACTGCCTCTATTCCTAACATTAATCGCCAATCGAAATCAGTCAGATCAGAAATTAGATAGTTAGACAAAAAGGCAATTAAGATACCAAAAACGATTTGAAACTGATAAATAGAAACTAATCGGCCACGAATTTTTGCCGGTGCAATCTCTGAAATATAAGCAGGTACCGCAATAGAAGATATCCCAACACCGATACCGCCAATGAATCGTAAAATTGCAAAAGTATATGGGTCTGTCGCTAACGCAGAACCAAGAGCCGAGAATAAATACAGAACCCCAATAAGCACCAACGTTTTTTTACGACCTAACTTATCACATGGGTAACTCCCAGATAAGGCGCCTATTACTGTTCCCCATAATGCTGAAGACATAACAAACAAGCCATGAAATAAAGGGCTTGTTTGCCATAATTCCTGAATGGGCTGATCTGCCCCTGATATAACCGCAGTATCAAAGCCGAATAAAAATCCAGCGACGGCGACAGTAATCGCCCAAAATGTGACTTTATTCAATGTAGTACTCCCCCAAAATTATTATATTTACATATTACATCAATTAAACAACGTTGTCTTTTGTTTTTTTATATGATGTAGCCTGCCAGAAAATTATAAGAGAATAAATCGCTTATTCATTCCCTTACCAGCTGATTACAAATCGTTTTATTGAGTCTGAGTACTCATATTTACATGGTCAAAACTAACAAAGCCACAAGCACCAGTTTCATTATCATAAATATGTACTTTAACGAATTTCCCTATATAAGCGGAAAGGTCAATATGTTGCCAATCATCATCACCATCTATATAGGAAGGACTACAGGTATTTGGCACAAAACTTTCTAAAATACCATTAGTATCAGCACTTAATACCTGTAAGCCAACAGCGGCACTACCATTACCACCCGCCATTAAGAAATTCAGTATGGTTCGCTCACTATCGACTTTAAATGTTGGTGAAGTCAAAGTTCCCGTATTAGTATCACAGCCTGCTGATGGATTGGGTAATTCACAAGTACCAACAGCACCAAGACCAACATAGGCAGCAGCATCATTACTATTTTGTGCCGTACCTTGCCATGCAGTTGATGATTCAGGGCTACTAAACATCCCTGTAGCTGTCCAGCCGTTAATGAGCATTTGTTGAGCATCATCAAAACTACCAATCACTTGAATAAAGGCATCATCAATAACGGTAACATTCGTTAATGACTCATCAAATTCTGTTTCACTGACATCAGCAAATACAGAATTAAAATCAACCGTAGTAGGATCAACTTGCACACCAGAAGTAAAGTGTAAATGATCAAAACTAACGAAACCACAACCACCCGATTCTTCATCAAAAATACGAACTTTAACTTCCTGCCCAATATTTTCGCTTAAATCTATTGTCACCCAATCTTCATCACTATCGATATAAGACACACCGCAAGAATTAGGTATATAACTAGCAATAACAGAATAATCTAATGCATCAAGTACCTGTAAACCTACAGGCGCAGTACCATTACCACCTGCCATTAAAAAGCTTAGAAAAGGTGTATCACTAGAAATTGTAAGACTTGGTGACGTTAACGAGCCTACTGGGCTGTCACAACCTTCAGCATTATTATTAATTTCACAGGTACTTACCGCACCGTTACCAACTCGTGCAACCATCTCATTAGAACTACGTGCTGTACCTGTCCATGCTCCAGCATCACTTGGTGCAGAAAAAATACCTGTTGCTATCCAGCCATCAGTGATCATTTCTTCTGAATCGTCAAAACGACCTATAACCAGTTGATCAGAATCGCCATATGGTAGGCTCACATTATAACTAAGTGCTTGCTCTGCTTGTTTAGTTAACAATAGAGTGCCACCATTTATTAACCTTTCAGGTAATTGGCCATCAACATTATTAGGTAGTCGCGATGATTGATAAAAGTGCTCTGCGCTAACAAAACCACAACCACTCGACTCTTCATCAAAAACTTGAAAACGTACATTGGCACCAACAACGGCTCTCAAATCAAACGTTGTCCAATCATCGTTATTATCAACAAATGAAGAACCACATGAATTCGGTGTATATGAAAATAAAACATTTCCAATTGAATCCATAATTCTCAAACCAACAGAATTTGCACCATTTCCCCCTCCAATCAACCCATAAATATAGGGCGCTACAACTTTAAAAACTTTCGAGGTTAACGTACCATTTGGTGCATCACAGCCTTCATTGTTGTTATTCATTTCACAAGTACTAAGTGCACGCATCCCGATTTTAGCAGAGGCTGAATCTTGTGTTGTTCCTTGCCACGCATCTGCTGTATTTAATATTCCGAAGGCACCAGTGACACTCCAACCATCGTTCAACATATCAGTGACACTTTCAAAGCTAGTTATTATATTGTCATAAGCATCATCTGCAACGCTAACGCCGTTGACCACACGTGCTTTAAATACAATTTCTGAAGATGTTAAGTTACCTCCAGCTAATTCAGGATCAAGATTAACTAAGGCATCAGATGAAATACTAAAAGTCGAACTGATATCCGTATTAATATAACTATCAGATTGCCCTGCCAGCGTTATTATTACTGTTTGTGCATCAATTAAACTGACATTAAACGTCAACCCTGTTGGTAGGTTGTTTGTTGTCCAATGTGCCATATTTATTGGCTCAACGAAGCTATTATTAACTAACTTGACTGTGAGCTGTTGACCACTTTCGCTACCTTCATAAAGTTCTGCATCAGCAGATAAACTTGCTTCACTCACAATTTCAGTGATTGCTCGAATAACTATACCGGTTGCTAATAATGGGTCAGATACGCTGTATTGAGCCAATTGATCAGCCGCAACAGATAACACCACATTATTAATGTTTTGATCAAAGTCAAGACTGCTGTTACCAACTAAAGTAAAACTCACTTGTGTATCGTTAAGGCGAGTTAAGTTACTCAATGTTACACCTGCAGGTAGGTTACTTATCTGCCAATTATTGATATTTAATTCGTTAACAAAGGTGTTGTTGAGCAGATTAACGGTAACAACTTCGCCATCTTCTGCTGATTCAATAATTTCGCCATCATCTGATAAAGTCAAATAACTACGTTTGTCACCTATATTTTCCAATTGCCAAACTTGAACTGAAGTAAAAGTCGTTT
Source organism: Thalassotalea sp. (assembly GCA_029249355.1). Classification (GTDB taxonomy): domain Bacteria; phylum Pseudomonadota; class Gammaproteobacteria; order Enterobacterales; family Alteromonadaceae; genus Thalassotalea_H. Next base: position 366 of record JAQWHO010000132.1, on the reverse strand, counting down.
CACCATTCGGTGAGTAAAGTTCGATATGTTCACTATCAGCTAACGTTGGGTATATACGTGCTGAAAAAGCGGCTTTGTCATTTATAAAAACATCAATCACAGAGTGGTCAATAAAAACATGGAATTTTTCAGGCTTACCAAAGACACTTTCATCATAATTACCACGAAGCTCACTTAATTCTTCGCTTGATATAGCTAAACTCGAAGCACTTTTATCAAGTACTATTTGTTGGTTCACTGCGTCATAATACAGTTTAGTCATTTCACTGCTATTATTAGAAGCAGCCAATACCAATCCATAATGTTCTGCCGTATCACTACTGTTAACTTCAGCAATGATTTCAACACTGCGACCACGACGCCCTA
>JAQWHO010000131.1 GCA_029249355.1 Thalassotalea sp. | reverse complement strand
AGTTGCTTCTGCGGTGCTACTTACAGTAGATGCCATATCTGAAAGAGGGAGCGCTATATCAACAACTTGTTTTATGGTGCTTTGTAGCTTCTCAATAAATCGATTAAAACAAAGAACAAGATCACCCACCTCATCGTTCGTTTTAGTTTCTAATCTAACAGTCAAATCTCCTTCGCCATCTGCTAAATCACTTAAAGAAGCGATAACATTAGACAATGATGATTTAATGCCTGAAATAATAGGAACAGCTGTACCGAATAGTAAAGCTATGGTGATAAAGCCCATAATAAAACCTGTTGTAACTAAACCCTCTGCTGAGTCATTTGCTTCTTTAATGCTGCTTTCAAAAGCAGTAACGTTTCTTTTATTGAAACTTTCAACTGTGCTAGTCACTTTCTCATAGGCTTGATTCATTGATTTCCCCATTTCTGGGAGTTTAGAAAAATCGATAGTTTCATCAATCATCCCTAATGAGAGTGCTTTTGCTTGAGTAAAGTAATCATCAAATTGTGTTTGAATTTGTTGTTTATCGGAAGAAAATTTTGAATGACTTTTACCAATATTATTAATCAGCGAGGATATTTGTTCGGCGAGTTCATTTGCCCCTTCAATCGCTTCTTCTTCTCCTGTAGTAACAGCACTATTCAGCATTTCAGATATGCGAACAATTGAAACAGAGACTTCTTTTGAATATTGAACAACAGGAAATTGAACATCTCTAGCTTCTGAAAGGAGCTTTACATTATTGTTGGCTGTTATCGTTGAAAGTGATAAATAAAAAACAAAACTGATGGTTCCAATAATAGGGATTAAGTAAATTTTTTTGGATATCGATAATTGATTGAGAATATTCATAAATTAGATTTTAAGACCTTTAAGTGATGTCTATTATCAAATGTAGGACAAAAATTTTAATTATGGAAAAAATCGGAGATGTTTTTTCAAAAAACCTCCTAAATTAGCTATATACGAGAAAATGAAGGCACATTTCGTCATATATGACGAATATTTTTTTATTCTGAGTTTTTAATAGGAATACTCTATAAATCCAAAATAAAATGACAGCGTTGTCATCTTGTTGTAAAAGTGCTAATGTTTGTGAAATAAAAATATAATGTGCTTCTATTCGACTTTAGTTGAGTAGGCGAACGAATTTAGTTGCTATATGATAATAGGCATATCACTTATAAAATTATTCTTTAGTTGTTCGACCTTTATTAATTATCAGGTTAGGCGAATAAAAAAATAAATTACAGATTATTAAAATTGAAGGACTTAACATGCAAGAACTGAAAAGCTGCTACCCAATTTTAGAGCAGGCGAAGGCTCACACTCACATAGATACTGCAACCTATGATGCAATGTATAAACAATCTATTGAGCAACCGGATGTTTTTTGGGCTGAACAAGCTGAAAAGTTTCTTGATTGGTCTCACCCGTGGGACAGCGTGTCGAAAGTTGATCTAAAAACCGCGGATATTAAATGGTTTTCTGGTGGTAAGTTAAACGTAAGTTATAACTGTATAGATCGTCATTTAGCAACGAAAGCAAATGATACTGCGATTATTTGGGAAGGTGATGATCCGAGTGATGATAAGAAAATAACTTATCAAGAATTGCATGACCATGTGTGTCGTTTTGCTAATTTATTAAAAGAACGTGGTGTTAAAAAAGGCGATCGTGTTTGTATTTATATGCCGATGATCCCAGAAGTGGGTTATGCAATGTTAGCTTGTGCTCGCATTGGAGCGGTTCATTCAGTTGTTTTTGGTGGTTTCTCTACAGAAGCTATTCGATCTCGTATTGCCGATGCCGATTGTAAAGTAGTTATCACTTCAGATGAAAGTTTACGTGGGGGTCGCGTTATTCCTTTAAAAACTAACGTTGACGAAGCTGTTGCTGAATGTCCTAACGTAAACACAGTTATAGTTGTTGAACGTACCGGTGGTGATGTTGTATGGAACGATAAAGTTGATGTTAAATATCAAGAATCTGTTGCAAAGCAATCTGCTGTTTGTCAACCAGAAGCTATGGATGCCGAAGATCCCTTATTTATTCTTTATACATCAGGATCTACAGGCACACCTAAGGGCGTAGTTCATACTTGTGGTGGTTACTCTCTTTATGCTGCAATGACCCATAAGTATGTATTTGACTATAAAGATGGTGAAATTTACTGGTGTACAGCTGATGCAGGTTGGATCACCGGGCATTCTTATATTTTTTACGGTCCGTTAGCTAATGGCGCAACCACATTAGTATTTGAAGGTATACCTACTTACCCTGATGCTGGACGATTTTGGCAAGTCTGTGAAAAACATAAAGTTAATGTATTTTACACCGCACCAACTGCAATTCGTGCATTAATGAGTGTAGGTGATGAATTAGTGAATCAGTCTGACTTATCCTCATTACGTATTCTTGGCACTGTGGGCGAACCAATTAACCCAGAAGCATGGCATTGGTATTATGAAGTTGTTGGTAAGTCTAATTGCCCGGTAGTTGATACATGGTGGCAAACAGAAACAGGTGGCATTATGATCACTTCATTACCTGGTGCTGTTGATATGAAACCAGGGGCTGCCGGTAAGCCATTTTTTGGTGTTCAGCCTGCTTTATTTGATAAAGATGGCAATACTCTTGAAGGTGAAAACCAAGGTTTATTAGTTATGACGGGGAGTTGGCCAGGACAATTGCGTACCGTTTATGGTGATCATGACCGTTTTTATCAAACTTACTTAAGTCAGTATCCAGGTAATTACTTTACGGGTGACGGTGCAAAACGCGATGAAGATGGCTTCTATTGGATTACTGGGCGGGTTGATGACGTACTTAACGTTTCTGGCCACCGTTTAGGTACAGCAGAAATTGAAAGTGCATTAGTACTTCATCCTGCCGTTGCAGAAGCAGCTGTTGTTGGTTATCCACATGAAATTAAAGGTCAAGGCGTTTACGCTTATGTTACTCTAATGGGAAATGCTTCAGAGTCTGATGCATTATTGAAAGAGCTTACAGAGTTTGTTGCGAATGAGTTAGGTCGCTTTGCTAAGCCTGACTATATTCAATATGCACCAGGTTTACCAAAAACACGGTCAGGAAAAATTATGCGTCGTATTTTGCGTAAAATTGCTGAGAATGACTTAGATACTTTAGGTGACACATCAACGTTAGCTGACCCAGCAGTTGTTGATAACCTCATTGCTAACCGCATCGTTCATGGTTAATTAGAAAGTTTAACTTTCTGTTTTTAAAGCGCCGTAAGGCGCTTTTTTTATATCTATTAATTGTGAGGCTTTTAGCTATTTTAATAAATAACATTAAGGCTTACAGATTTGTTAGGCAAGTTAGACATTCCTTTAAAATAAATTCTCTAATTAAGCTAAAAATAACTTTGCCTCAAATAAAATAAGGTGTAAGATATTCATTACAAACTAAGTAAACAAAACTTTACAAGAAGTAAGCTTTTAAAAATGTTAAACGAAAATCTACGATATTATTATTACCTCCCTTTCTTTTGCTAAGCTCAAGCTTTAGCACTTATTACTATATATTTATTTAAATCTCGCTGTAACAACTGGAAAAATCATGTCAAACAATATAAATACTGCTCATAAGAGCACATTAAACGATATTCATATTAATGCTGAAGAAGTGTTAATTACACCTGATGCGTTACGTGCAGAACTGCCACTGTCAGAAAGTGGTCGTGAATTTGTTAAAAAAGCACGCGTAGACATTTCAAATATCATCCATAAAAAGGATCATCGATTTCTTGTGATCAGTGGTCCATGCTCGGTGCATGACATTGAATCAGCAAAAGAATACGCGAGAGAACTCAAGACACTTCAAGAAAAATATCAAGACAGCTTTTATGTAGTGATGAGAGTCTATTTTGAAAAACCACGTACAACGGTTGGTTGGAAAGGAATGATTAATGACCCTCATATGGATGGTTCATTTGATGTTGAAGCAGGTTTGCGAAAAGCGAGAGAGTTACTCATTTATTTAACTGATTTAGGTTTACCTTTAGCAACCGAAGCGCTTGATCCTATCAGTCCACAATATTTAGCTGAATTATTTAGTTGGTCAGCTATTGGGGCAAGAACGACTGAATCACAAACACATAGAGAAATGGCATCGGGTCTTTCTATGCCGATAGGTTTTAAAAACGGTACAAATGGTAGCTTAAATGTTGCTATTAATGCGTTACAATCTGCTGCATCTTCACATCGTTTTATGGGAATTAATCGTCAAGGGCAGGTTGCTTTGATTAAAACATCGGGTAATCCTGATGGTCATGTGATTTTACGTGGTGGTAAAAAACCGAATTATGATGCTGAGAATGTTGCGATTTGTGAAGAAGATCTCGCTAAACAAAATTTAGAATTAGGTATTGTGATTGATTGCTCTCATGGTAATTCAAATAAAGATTATCAACGTCAGCCTCTGGTCGCAAATGATGTCTTTAACCAAATTTGTAAAGGCAATAAATCGATTATCGGTATCATGTTAGAAAGTCATATCAACGCGGGTAATCAAAGTGCCGATTTACCAAAAGAAGAATTAAAATACGGTGTTTCGGTTACGGACGCATGTATTGATTTTCCTACGACTGAAAAGCTTTTTGCTGAAGGTGAAGCTATTCTACGTGAAACACTTAAAAGTAGAATTGCTTAACTTTATACTTAGTTTTTCACTTCATTTTTTACATAACTTTAAAGTGATAAATTTAGTTTAATTAACGGTGAGTAAAGTCAAATAAATGGACAAGATCAACATCGAATCTCAACTTAAAGGTTTGCGTAACGAAATTGACGAAATTGACAGCCAACTTGTCGAATTATTCGCAAAGCGTCGAGGTGTTACAACAAAAGTAGGTGCTTTAAAAAGCCAAGTGGGTATGCCTATTTATGCTCCTGAGCGGGAAGAGCAGTTAATTACTATGCGTCGAAAACAAGCTAGCGACGCAGGTGTTTCTCCTGAGTTGATTGAAGATGTTTTACGCCGTTTAATGAGAGATTCATACGTTAGCCAAGATGCAAGTGGCTATCGCTGTGTGAATTCCGAGTGTAGAAAAGTCATCGTTGTTGGAGGGAAAGGGCAATTAGGGCAAGTTTTCGTTGATTTATTTCATCGTTCTCATTATCAAGTTGATACCCTTGAGCAAAATGATTGGGCAAAGAGTGAATCGATCTTAGCTGAAAGTAGCCTTGTGATTGTCGCAGTACCGATACGACTTACAACTACAATCATTCAACAACTAAATAATTTACCAAAAGATTGCATTTTAGCGGATGTAACGAGTATTAAAGAATCACCATTAAATGAAATGATGAAAATTCATCAAGGACCGGTTGTTGGCTTACATCCAATGTTTGGTCCTGATGTCTCTGGCTTAATTAAGCAAACAATTATTGTATGTGAAGGCCGAGCGCCTAAAAACTATCAATGGCTATTGGATCAATTTCAAGTGTGGGGGGCAAAAATTTACCCAGTTGATGCGAAAGCACATGATCAAGCTATGTCGATGGTGCAAGTGATGCGACATTTCTCAACCATTGCTTATGGCTATCATTTAATGTCTGAAGGTGCTGATATCTCGCAATTGGTTGAAATGAGTTCACCCATTTATCGTCTTGAGTTAGTGATGGTGGGTCGCTTATTTGCTCAAGATCCCATTTTATATACTGACATTATTTTTTCTAATCGAGAAAATATTGCCATGATGAAACGATTTGCTCATCGTTTTCTTGAATTATTAGAAGGTGTTGATGCAGGTAATAAAGAATCGTTCGTTGGAATGTTCAATGAGGTTTCTGATTGGTTTGGAGATTATGCCGATATTTTTTTACAAGAAAGCAAAGCTATGTTATTAAAAGCTAACGAATTAAAAAAATAAAACCTGCTAGCATCATAGCACTGAGGCAACATGAATAACGTAACTAAGCTCATTATTTTATCCGGGATATTCTCCCTATTACTAGGCTGTGCAAATACGACTGAACAAACCTCGATATCGGTGGGAGAAATAACCACGAATGAACTTTTTTCTACTCAGCAAAGCTTTTTCACACCCTATGAAAAATTGACTGTTTCTTCACAAGATATATTACTGATTAAACAATGGCCAAGTACCGTTCATGTGGAAGTGTTCTTTGGTACTTGGTGTCATGATAGTCAAAGAGAAGTGCCGCGTTTATTGAAACTGTTAAGTTACAATCCAGCGGTAACTAGAAGCTTAATTGCACTAGATTATCAAAAGTCAGAACCAAGAGGCTTAGCTGAACAGAAAGCGATTAAATATACGCCTACGATTATCTTATATAGAAATAATGTAGAAATAGGGCGGATTATTGAGCGCCCAAGTAAATCTTTAGTTGCGGATATGGATGAAATGATTCAATTGAGTAAGTAAGTCGATTGAGAAAGTGTAGAGGTAGCATGCACCTCTACACTATTTGCATTTTACATTAAATTCTATTGAGCGATTATCCTTCGTCGCTTTTGAATAAACAGTGCTTGGTATAATCTTTAGCTTCAGTTGCGGTCCAATCACCTTTTGGCTTTTCTTTTAATTGGGCGCACCAATCTTCACTGCCAATTTCAGGCGCACAAGCACTTATTAGAATTAAGCTGAATATCGAAATTATTATTTTTTTCATATGTTTACTCTGTTTATAAAGTTAAAGGTTTAAAGTTAAAAATTAATATTGTTTTGCTGATTAATTCACAACAACTTGCACCTCTTTGATTTTTATTCATGGGGTTAATCACGTTAGAATTTGATAGCAATTCCTATTGAAATATTAGATTCTATCCATAAAGAGTCTTGAAATTGAGCATGACAAATTTCATTTTCACAAAACATATTGTCGGCATCGTCAACTAAACTGGCGTAACCTCTTATTTCAGTAAAGAGAGCAACATTGTCTGAAAATTCATATCGTGTACCAAAGGCAACAGTAGCTGAAGGATAAAGCTCTTCGCTAACTTCACTATCGAAGTACGCACCACCCAAACCTAAAGAAACAGTTGTTACATAATTTTGCTGGCGAAATTGGGCTATGCCATTAAAATGAGCGTACATAATATCTAAAGAATGGTTTTGGTTATCAGTATCACTGTAGAAGTCATGACTAACAACATTCAGCATTATTTGACCTTGACCATTAGGAGAATCTTGCCAAGCAACAGCGACACCAAAATTGCCACCAGTATCAACAGATAAAGTATTATCTGCTGATACTTCTGTTAAGTCTGAACTATACATTTGGCCTAAAAAAGCTGAAACCTCAAAGTCCGTTGCAACAGCAGAAAACGAAAATAGCGTGATATATAGGGCAAAAGCTTTTTTTAAAAACTGCTGATAAACCATTGATTTATTCCTTTTGACTTTAACTTCGGCTTTGAATTGTTTTTTCATAGCTAAGCTTAGGATTTATTGAACAATTCTGAAAGTTTTTTCTTCGCTTTATCTTTCAGTTTGTCTGTGGCTTGCTTTTTCAACTGTTTCTTTTGGGTGTTTTTTGTTTCTGTCCAAATCGCAGAAAGTGCTTCTTTTACTATAACGCCACCTAATTCACTTGCAGGTAGACCATCTTTTCCACCTATATTTGTTAAAACAATATCTTGAAGAACTGCACTATGTTCTTTGTTTCCTAAAGCTGAAAGATCAACCGTCAAGGCTGTTCCTGCTAATATGATTTTACTCACACTTATTTTTGGCTCAGGTTTTGAACCAGCAGGTTCTTGTTCTGCAGTTGTTTCGTTAGCATCGGGGATATTTTTTTTGATTATATCTAATAGGTCTTTAATGTTTGAATCACCTGAACTGGTGAATTGCACAAAAGCTTTAGGATTTTTGATAACAATAGCATCAATAATAATAGGTTCTTTCGTTAAACTTTCTACATTTATATCTAAGGTGATCTCGCCTAATGTAAATGCGTGCGGATAGGTATATTCTTTAGGATTTTCTACGCTTAAGCCTAATATGCTGCCTGCACCATTTGTTAGCTGTATATCGACGGTGTTAACGGCAACCTTTTGTTCTGTGATCTGCTTACCGACAGTTTCAATCTGTAATTTAATAAATTCATTCAATGACCCCCCCGCTAAAAACCATAATGCTCCACCACAAGCAAGTAAAATAACCACTGCAATTGACGCTAATAATTTCATTTTTTATATCCTATAAAATGTGCTGAATGAGAAGAAAATAACGATTCAAATAATTATATATTAATAACATGGAAGTAAGGAAAAAAATAATAATCATAATAATTTAATGGTTTTATGGGATATTTTATTTTACTGATATAAATACATTGTTTAGTAATTTTTAAGTTAAATATAACAATAGGTTGAAAATATCACTGTTTATGTTTTGTTTGTTTTTTATACTAAAAACCGATGGGTTAATTAATCTTTGAGCTATCTTGGTGCTATTTTTGTTCGACTTGCTTAAAAGGTGAACTTGAGATATAAAGGAAGAGTATAAAAAAGAACAATAATAAAAATAAATATAATAAATAGGGGAATGAGTTTTGTTTAACGTTAATAAAAAGCTCTGGTCATTTAATTTCGGTTGTATAATCGCATTTTCATTTGTTTGGCTGGTCAGTTTCGGTAATTCTGCACCGGTTCCTGAGGTATTACAT
>JAQWHO010000130.1 GCA_029249355.1 Thalassotalea sp. | reverse complement strand
AAATAGTAGGTGCAAGCTGATGATTGAATTTGCTTTACCTTGGGTATTTGTTGCCTTGCCATTACCATTTCTCGTTTATTGGTTACCAGCAAAAGCGAACACTGAAGCTGCTCCATTAAAAATGCCAACTTTGATACAAGGAATGAATAGTAATGAGCGTGGCAATAATCGTAAAAAAACACCGCTTTCTTTATTAGCCAGTGTTTGGCTATTACTTGTGATTGCTGCTAGCCAACCGCAATGGTTAGGTGAAGCCGTTAATATTCCGACTCAAGGTCGTGAAATGATGGTTGCCGTAGATTTATCCGGTAGTATGCAAGTTGAAGATATGAGCTTAAATGGCAGCACAGTTAATCGCCTTGATATGTTAAAAGTACTGTTAGGCGAATTTATTGAACGACGAGTGGGCGATAGACTCGGACTGATTTTATTTGGTGATGATGCTTATATGCAAACACCAATGACCTTTGATCGCAAAACCGTGCAACAAATGCTCGATGAAACCGTATTAGGGTTAGTAGGAAAACAAACTGCAATTGGCGACGCTATTGCTTTAGCCGTGAAACGTTTTGATGAAAAGGAAGAATCAAACCGTGTTTTACTATTACTGACCGATGGACAAAACACTGCGGGAAAAATTACACCTGACCAAGCACTTGAATTAGCGGTAGCAAAAAAGGTTACGATATATTCTGTCGGTATTGGCGCTGATGTCATGATCCAACGTTCACTATTTGGCAAGCGACGTGTTAATCCTTCAAGCGAATTAGATGAAGATACCCTCACGCAATTAGCTGAGCAAACCGGCGGAAAATACTTTAGAGCAAGAAGTAGTGAAGATATGAGTGAAATTTACAATTTACTCGACCAGTTAGAACCCGTTGAGCAAGAACAGCAACAAATGCGCCCACTAACAGCATTATTTTTCTACCCGTTAGCGATAGCGTTAGTCATGACTTTTCTCTACATTTTGCTGCTTAATGCACCTAGTTCATTTTTCTCTCATAGTAAGTTTTCACGTAAAAAATTCTCAAATAAAAATAAGCAAACCTCAGCTTCATTAGTAGGTGGTAAACATGGCTGATTTTCATTTTATTCGACCATTATGGTTACTCGCAATAATCGCGTTAATTTTCGCGTTATATCTATTGAAAAAATACCGTGTTAACCAGTCTGGTTGGCATCAACTTTTACCGGCTCATTTAGCGAAAGTTTTAGTCGATGGCTCAACAAAAGCCCAATCGCTTTCATTAACTCTTCCCTTTATTATCGGTTTACTTGCCATTGTTTCACTAGCAGGGCCGACATGGAAAAAGCTTCCTCAGCCTGTTTATCAATTGGCAAGAGGTTCTGTGATGATCATGGATATGTCGTATTCAATGTACGCCACTGACATATCGCCAAACCGTTTAACTCGCGCACGATATAAAGCGATTGATTTGCTTGATCAACTTAATGAAGGTGAAATTGGTTTAATTGCCTATGCGGGTGATGCATTTACTATCAGCCCTCTTACTGAAGATATTAATAATATTAAATTGTTGTTGCCCTCTTTGAGCCCTGACTTAATGCCAGCACTAGGAAGTAATCCTTTTTCAGCGCTAAGCCTTGCCAATAACATGCTAAAAAATGCCGGACACATTGAAGGCGATATTTATTGGTTCACCGACGGTATTGATAATGAAGATTTACAAGATATTACACAATGGAGTCGTGAGCACCCCTATCGTCTGAATATTATGGGTATTGGTACTACAGAAGGCGCGCCAATCAAATTAACGAATGGCGAATTAATGAAAGATGACAACGGCTCTATCGTTATCCCTAAGTTAACCGAAAAAGCATTGAAAGGCGCAGCAAGTCGAGGAAATGGCTATTATGCGCGTATCACTAATAGCTCTGCAGATATTAAATATTTAGTCAGTCAGCCGATTGTCCAAGACGAAGATAAAAAATCGGAAAGTGCTCAAACGGGTGATCAATGGCAAGAGTTTGGCCCTTATTTATTATTGTTGGTGTTGCCGTTAGTCTTAGGTTATTTTCGTCGTGGTAATTTATTGGCGATTATACCCTGCCTATTTTTATTAACGCCAGCACAGCCTGTACATGCTGACTTTTGGACTGATTTATGGAAAACCAAAGATCAACAAGGTCAAAATCATTTTAACAAAGATGAATTTGAACAAGCGGCAGAGCAGTTTGAAAACCCTAAATGGCAAGGCAGTGCACATTATCAAGCCGGAAATTACGAGCAAGCATTAGAAGCTTTTCAAAAAGGTAATGATGCGCAATCATTGTATAACCAAGGGAATGCGTTAGCGAAGTTACAGAAACTTGAAGAAGCGATTACAGCTTATGAGAACGCGCTCAAATTGGATCCAAATCATGAAGATGCACAAGCTAACAAAACACTGTTAGAAAAGTTAAAGCAGCAGCAAGATCAACAACAAAATCAAGAAAACTCAGATAATAAAGACCAACAAGAGAATGAAGATCAAGAAAACCAAGATCAGCAATCTCAAGAAAATCAAAAACAAGAAGGCGATCAGCAACAAGATCAACAAGAGCAAGAAAATAACGAGCAACAGCAATCAGATCAAAGTCAGGATCAGGAACAGAAAGATAGCTCAGATCAAGATAATCAATCTGAGCAACAACAAAACGAACAGAAAAGCCAAGAGCAAAAAGAACAAGAAGAGAAAGAAGCGCAAGCGCAAGCGCAGCAGCAAAAAGACGAAGACGCTGAACAAAGTGAAGAAGAACAACAAGCACAAGCAATACAAGCTCAGCAAGAAAAAGAAACCGAACAAAAACACAAACAATTGTTAAATAAGGTTACTGATGATCCTTATTTATTATTACGTAATAAAATGCAATTGGAATATCAAAAGCGTCGTCAAAACAGAAGTAGTGTAGGAGTTAAGAAAAAGTGGTAAGAATATTCATAGCGCTAATCGGCTTATTTTCTTTATTAGCAACACAAACGAGTTTTGCTTATGTCGCCGTAACCGCAACCGTTGATAAAAACCCGGTTGTCGTGACCGAGTCATTCGTTTTAACTGTAACCGCTGATGACGACATCAATACGAATGCATTAGATACCTCTCCATTGATGCAAGACTTTATTGTCGGTAGAACCTCGGTAAGTTCGCAAACCAGTATGGTGAACTTTAAAACCACCCGCACCACTACATGGTCAACCGTATTAATTGCGCGTGAAGCAGGCGTTATTACAATCCCTGCATTGTCGGTAGACTCGGCGGTCACCAAACCAATAAAACTTAACGTTTTAGCCGCCAGCGATCCTCAAGCGAATAAACAACAAGATTTATTTATAATCACTGATATTTCCGCTAAAGAAGTGTATGTACAGCAACAATTAACGCTAACTGTGAAACTACATTTTGCCGCTGAATTAAAGCGAGGCAGTTTAACAGAGCCATCGTTAACAGGCGCAAATATCACCCAAATAGGTAAAGATAAAGAAGCTGACTCTATTATCAATGGCCGTCGATACCGTGTAATTGAACGTACTTATGCTATTAGTCCTCAACAAAGTGGTAGTTTCACCTTAAAATCACCGAT
>JAQWHO010000129.1 GCA_029249355.1 Thalassotalea sp. | reverse complement strand
GTCTCGTTCCCACTCACTTTCAGTATATTGAGTGTCACTATCACTAGAACCGTCACCACTTTGAGGGTTATATAAACCATAAAAGAATAAGGTGTCTTCTATAATTGCACCACTCGCCCAAATATTAATCTCTTTTTCATCATAGTTTGTCGTATCGCGCTTGATCACTTTCCCTTCGTTATTTACCCACGGGTATGGTTCACGTAATGACTGAGGTTCAATTTCAATTTTTCCACCAAAGCTCCACTCATTATCTCCAGACTTAGAAACTAAATTTACTACGCCTCCAATAAATCTTCCGTATTCAGGAGAAACGCCACCGGTAATAACTTCTGTTTGTTGAATAGCTTGCCAAGGAAGTTCAATATCGCCCATGCCTTTTCGTACATCAGTAATATTTAAACCATTAAGCATGTAACCATTTTCGGCAACGGATGAACCACCAATAGCAACACCACCAAAAGATGAATCTCCACCGACCGTACCTGGAGCTAACATTGCAATAGCTGAAGAGTTCAGCTCTACCGGCAATAAATTTAATCGTTCAGTTGAAATCACTTGTGACGCTTGTGTAGACGTTGTATCTACTTGACTAATTCTTGCGCCTGAAACTTCAATTCTTTCAATATTTGTGATGTCAGCCATGGTTGCATCGAAGACTAAACCAGCAACATTGATATTGACATGCTCCTCACTGACGGTGCCAAATCCTTCTTTCTTCACCGTAATTGTGTAATTTCCAATTGGTAAGCCTTTTAAGGAAAAATCACCTTTTTCAGTGGTTGATGTGGTACGTACGATCCCTTTACTTTCATGCTTAATCACAATAATGACATCATTCAAATCAGCCCCAGTAACTGACTCAATATGTCCGTGAATTGAAGCTTTACCATCGGTAGCTAATGCATTTGGTGAACTTAAAGCAATTGCAGCACCAACAGCTAAGGCGGCAATTGTTTTACGTGGCTGAAAACCACTTTTATTTTTTTGAAACATTGTTTAACCCTTTTATGAAAATTTTATGTTCGTTACTGATATTTACAGCTTATTTTTAAGGATCCAATGTATTGTATACAATATATTGGATCCTTAGTGTATTGAACAAAAAGCCATCATTCAATGGGCAATCCTAAAAATTCGATAACATTAAGTTAACAACTTTTAAAATCAACAACTTACGATTTAAATATTTTTATTAGGATAAAAACCATACAAAATTTCAACAACCAGATGTTATTAGAAATATTATTTTGGATACTGTCGGTAATTTAAGAATACTTAACTTTATAATTTGCCTATTAGTGATACTAAAAATGTGCATTAACTCGTCACTTAAGAAACAATCAGTTAAATAAATCGAGATAAATGATAAAAAAAGGAATTAATCATTCACAACGTCCTCATTTAGCGATAAAGTCTTAATTAAGATGTATTTAAATTTAAGGATTCCTGATGGAACTTAATCAGTGGGTAGATGAACTTTTTGAAGTGTTTGATGTAGACAAAGATGGTGTTATTAACCGCGGTGAATTTGTTGAATTGATTGATTGTTTACTTCAAGACAAAGGAATTCGCATGTGTGAAACGATTTTTAAGCGTTTTGACACCAACCATGATAATTCTATTTCGAAAGAAGAATTAAAAGAAATGGTTATTGAATTAGCGCTTTAAATTTAAATAACTAATTTCATTCATCGTTTTCTAAAATTTGAATATGAAAAAGAGTCTTTAAGGCTCTTTTTTGCTCTCTGGTCATACCTCTTTTTATCTCAACGATTCTCTGCTATCATTTCAGCTTACACTTGTTAGCTGAAATATTTACATGCAATTAGACCATCAATATAGTTTATCGGAAGAAATAGCTAACGCAGTTAGTCATGGAGTAGGCGCACTTTTAAGCGTTGCTGGGCTAACATTACTTGTGTTTTATGCTTTTCAACAACAAGATACTGTTCGTATTGCAAGTTTCGCCATATACGGCAGTAGTTTAGTCATTTTGTTTTTAGCTTCGACTATTTATCATGCTTTGGTTGATCCAAAAGCCAAACGTTTTTTTAAATTACTCGACCATTGCGCAATTTATTTATTAATTGCTGGTACATACACCCCATTGATGTTGATCACCTTAAATAGTCAATTAGGGAAAATTATGCTCACTGTCATTTGGCTGTTAGCATTTGCTGGAATTCTATATAAAATATTCAGTAAAAATCAGAATAAGGCATTATCGGTAGCAAGTTATCTCGGACTGGGCTTTGTTTCTTTATTTTGTATTCAACAACTTTATCAAGCGCTGGATGTTAATGGTTTAATTTTACTTTGTTTAGGCGGAGCATTTTATGCGTTTGGTGTGATTTTTTACGTTAATCATAGAATTCCTTTCAATCACGCTATTTGGCACCTCTTTGTACTTGCAGGTGCCATTAGCCACTTTTTTATGATTTGGTTTTATGTGTAGCTTATGAATAGCTTGATATATAGCTTCATAATTTAAAAAGGGCAACATCACTGTCGCCCTTGTACTTATTATTTAATGACCCAAGATCAGTTACTTAATTACTATAATTGCCACGCATAGCTGAATTTAGTGAAAATAGTACGTTGATCACGCTCTAATCTTTCAAGGTCGTCATCTTGATAGCCACCATCTGAATAACCAATAAAAAACAGCGTTTGCGGATTAATTTTGTAAGAATAAATGAGCTGAGTTGAAAAGTACTTACTATTGCGTTCAGGTCTATCTTCAATATCATCGTAAACATAAAGATCAGGGTTTCTTTCAATGTCTGTATACTGCACAACAAATTTTAATATACTGCGCATATCGAACTGATAACCTAGTCTTAAGTTAGTTTGATGGGCGCTATAAATACGCTCATCATTGACATCTAGTTGACTATAATTATAGCGAAAATCAATATTAAAATGCTCATTTACATCCCATTCAATAAAAGGCTCTATATCCAATACATCACCTAAACGGGTATTAGCAAAATCAATTTGTTTACCAAAGCGATAGAAGTTACCTACTTCAAAATTTCCCCATGGCTTAAACTTAGCAAATTGCATAAATTGAGTTTCATTAAACATTTCTCCATCATATAAACGTTTACGATGTACAATACCAAAGTTGGTGAAAAACTGCTTATTTCCTTGTAAGTTACCATGAATTTCATATTCTTCTTCAAGCATATTTCCGTCTTGGTCATAGGTTTTATCCCAATCGCCAAAGTAGCCCCAACGGGTAAAAAGATCCTCATCATCTCCATAGTAATTACGACGACCACCTAAAACAACACGTTCTATATTAGTACGAGATTGAAAACCTAAATCCGCGCGAAAATCTTCACCAATATTACTGTAATTCGCCCTTAAATTATAATCACGAGTACTGTGAGAATAGTTAATACTCAGTGCTTGGTCACTTTGCTCTTTGTTAACTTCAAAATCTTCAATAACCGACGCTGGATTGTCTGTTTCAGAACGAGCAACTTGATAACTAATATTATCATTTTGGCTTAACCAATATGTACCATCAACAGATAATAAGGTGTTATTATAGTCATCAGCTTGTCGGTGCGTCATTAATACACCAATATTATTTCTTTCACCCACATCGACTTTATAACGAGCGATAGCTAACTCTGATTCTTGATCTAAAGTAGCAACATCAGAGCCTTGATTTCCTGGCATTAAAAACGAGGTGTTATTGTCATTCGCTAACATCACACCATAACTATGATCATTCGTTTTACCGGTAACTTTTAAACCAACATCAGGTTCAGCAATATTGCGTGTATGAACAAAGTTAAAGTTTGCCGTATCAAAATATGATGAACCATCAAGGAAAAACGGTCTTTTTTCAGGAAAGAATAACGAGTCAGTGCTATTGACATTGAGTTGACCTGCATCGGCTTCAACTTGCGAGAAATCTGGATTGATAGTCGCATTTAACACGATATCTTGAGTAATCCCCCAGCGAATATCTAACCCCGGTTCAGCATCAACATCGCCACTTTGCCAACCTCCTGGCACATCAGGTTTTTCATCTTGTTTGGATAATGTCAGTGTTGGCGTTAATTGAAAATTATTACTCGATTTAATATTTTTTAAACCGACCATTTGTTCAAATTGACATAAATTACATTTAATATTTCTATCGCGTTTATGCGTTGCCATTTGAACTCTTACATCACGCGGATAATTTCGCCAGCCCGCCACATTCCAAATTTGTTCTTCGTCAGTTTCAGGAAAACGTAATGAGCTAAATGGAATGCTCATTTCAACAACATAGCCAAAATCAGTTATTCTTCCGGCACTATCCCAAATGGCATCCCAAGATGAATCTTCGTCCCAACCGTCAGTATCATCCATTTTCATATCGGCTTGCGCACCTAATGGATTGACAAAAAACTCATAGGCACCGCGTTCATCATTAAATGTGTCAATGATAATACCAACATTATCATCAGCCCAAAGCGCATCTCTATCCCTTAATGAGGCACGAATATCTTCTGGGTTAGGATCATAAGCTTTAAAAGCAACATTGAGTGACGTGCCATTTTGATAAAAATAAACCTCGGTTTTGACGGGAGCTGCTGTTCCTTCGCCGGGGTTATTTTCATAGGCAATGTCCATTTTAGTTGCTTTTTTCCACCATATTTCATCTAAAACCCCATCAACAGAAATTGGCTGATTTATTTCAGCTAACACGTGACTATTACACTCGATTTGTTGAGCCGTTACAGAATGGCTGAGCATTAAACTTGCTATGGCTGAATAAAAGACATTTTTTGTAGAAGTTAGCGATAAACGTCGGCTAAGCACTTGAAATTGTGATGACATTAATAAACTCACTTTTTTATTATATTTTTAAATGGTGATGTTACTGAGTGTATTGTCGCTTGATTGGGGGAAATAGTTTATTTCTAAATGTAACTAAATATTAAATTTGGCTAATTTTTACGAAACATAGCATAACTCATTGATAAAACGTCAGTAACTAAAACTACGAAAAAAAGGGTAGAAACAGCCATTTTCACAAGGGAAACAAGCTATTTTTATGACTTAAGAAATGCCGAAAACTTTGTTAACAAATATTTTAAATTATTTTTTCCAAGCCCTAATCTAAAATAATTACCAGATAAGCCAAAAAGTGTTGCTGGTAACACTAAGATCCCCGCTTTATACGCTAAATCTTTAGCCCATACTTCTATGGATTCTATATTTTTAACTTCAACTAGCGCCAAAATTCCGGCTTCAGGAGGGTGCCAATGCAATAAATCTGGATGTGAATCGACAAACGCTTGAAATAACTCAATATTAGTTTTAATGAGTTGATTATTTTTATTAATAATTCTATTACAATGTATCAATGCTACTTCTGCTGCAGCCTCATCAATCGCCGAACAACAAATAGAGCTAACACTTTTAACTGCCAGCAATTGTGATAATAACTCTTCACTTTTACTGACTGCCCAACCAAGACGAATACCTGCTAAACCAAAACTTTTAGACATAACAGAAACCACTATAGCTTTGTCATAATCTAAGAACCGGTGAGATAATGATAAATTATTATAGTTACTTGCTTGAGAAACATCGTCAGCCAATAAATAACAATCGTGCGCTTTTGCTAATGATAATATTTGGTCAGCTAAATCAGAATTTATGATAGCTCCCGTAGGGTTATGCGGTGAATTTAGTACGATTAACTTAGTTTTATCTGTGATCAAATTACTAAAATCTTCAATATTGAGTTGCCACTTATTATGCGTGGTTAATTCAATTTTTTTAACAATACAGCCACGTTTCTCTGCCATGGTAACTAATGATGGGTAATTTGGCGTTACCACAATAATTTCATCATCAGGCACTAGTAAGCACTGATAAATACTCGCAAGAGCTTCTTGAGCACCACAAAAAGTTAAAACGTTATTCTCGTTAAGCGATGATTGATGATGATTTAATTTTTGGTGAAATTTGACTATCTTTTTACGTAATTTTACCCCACCAATTAAAGAAGCGTAAGAAAGCTCAAGGTTGTTGAGCCATTCACTCTTTTCATCCGACAAGTTCAACAATTGCCCTAACGTTAAACTTTGCGCAGTTGAGTCACTTAAACTCCCCTCTATTGAGCATGAGAGAGATTGAGTAAATTTAATATGAGTAGGTAACTCAGCTTGCTGAACTAGATTAGAGTTAAGTGAATTAGAGTCCATTATTTTATCAGGCATTTTTTAATTGCCAAACCGAGAGTTCAATTCGGTTATGCTGATTTTGGTATGCATTGATAGGCAATACCTGCTCAAGTGTTGTTGTACTCACTAAATTAAAACCGTTCGACAGTATTTGTGATATGCCATCAAATACAGTGACATTTTCACCGTTAACTTTTATACCACCTAACCACTGCTCTTTTGGGGTGACTTGTTCATCAAAGGTATAATTAGATGCGATAATAACTAAACCGTTTTTATTAAGTCGCTGAGCTATATTATTTAACAAGGTTTTCGGCGCATAACTTTGCTCTAACACTTGTTGCAATAAAATCACGTCGTAGCCATTAAAGATAGGCTTTAGGTTTACCGCATCCCCTTGGCTAAATGTGACGTTATCTTGGTAGTTTTGCACGCATTGAGCTAGTGATATCTCATTAAAATTGACAATATCTCCTTGCTCAACTGATTGAAAGCGGACAGTTTGATTCTTCTGTAATTTAACACCGTATTGGATATAGCGAGCAGAAAAATCTACTGCATCAATGTGATCAAAAGTTGTTGATAATTCAAACGCGCTACGTCCTACGGAACAACCCAGGTTGAGGAGTTTTTTGGGTAGTATTTTTGACAAGTCTTTCGAAGATAATTGCGGCGATAGTTTTTTAACCGCATCACGCACAAAGTCAGCTAAATTTACCGAAAAATTATTGGACACGCTTTCTGAAGAGTATTGACTCGCTAATTGTTGGCATACTGTTTCATCAATTTCAACATGGTTGACTGGCGTTATTGGTACTGCTTGCTGATCACTTTCAACATATCTAAAGCCAGCATGTTGAAAAAAATGACGTCGAAAAGCATAGCGCGATGATTTAATCGCTTCATTGCCGGTTGAGATCCAAGAACCGCCTTTTATTAAATTGTGCTGACCATCAAATGTTGGTGTGGAAAAATCATCATACAGCGGATGAACTTTAAAACCATTAAAGCCATCTATCTCAGATTCAGTCCATTGCCAAACATTTCCGCAAATATCATAAAAACCATTATGTTCAAATTTATCAACCGGGCACGATGAAGCAAAGTATTCTAAATTAATATTTCCTGGCGCTTCTTGCCAATCAACCAAGTCTTGAGGAATATTTTTTCTTAAGCAATACCATTCTGCTTCAGTCGGTAAACGAATATAACTTTTGTGTTGTGCGCTTTTCCAATGGCAAAAAGCTTTAGCTTCAAGGTAATTTACTTCAACAGGCCAGTTCATTGGCAAAGGTATTTCTGTCAGTAAATTTCTTTGCAGATAATCATCGCCTCTTTTAAACCAAAACTTGGGCATTTTGGCTTTAGTAAAGCTGAGCCACTGTTTTCCTTCATCGCTCCAATAATCAGGTTGCTGATAACCTCCTGCTTGAACAAAGGCTAGAAATTCTTGATTAGAAACCAGGTACTTACTCGCATTAAAAGTCGCAACGTTAACAGTTAATTTTCCGTATTCATTATCCCAACCATAGGTATGATCATCGCTGGCCTTACCTAAGTTGACTTCTGCGCCATTCACTTGCAATAAATCATTAGATGGAGCGTCTCCACTAAATGGACATGTCGACCAATGATTGTTATCTGACAGATATTTTAATGGCAACATACGCATAATCACCGAGGAAGTTTCCAAATGAATACGCTCGTGTTCACACCCCATCAAAATTACCCACGCGAGTGATTGTTGGGTAATAGGCAATGCTAAAGGCATTTCATCAATAAGTTGGTTAACTAAGGCAAACACTTGCTGACGATATTCTTTCAATTCTTGTACGCTAGGCCATTGGTAATGATTAGCGTCGAGGTCATCCCAACTCATTTCATCAACACCCACAGCGCAAACAGCTTCTAATTTTTCATTAAGGCGTGAAGGAATATATTTCCCTAAGATCAACTTATTTATGAAAAATGTTGCGGTATGCCCGTAATAAAAAATAAGCGGATGACGCAATCTTTCAGGTCTTAAAAAGTAAGCGTCATCATCGTTAATAAGTGAAAATAATGACTCATAACTTTGCCATGTATTAGCAAAATAACTTTTCAATTCTCGTCGTTTTTCTTCGACATCATCACCTATCAACAAAGGTGTTTTTTGTTGTTGGTGTCCTACTTGTTGTGTTAGTTCTTTATTCATAGATTTATGCTTATGATTTAATAATTAGTGCTTGGGGTTGGTAAGCAGCTAAAATCATTTTTTTTAGTTCATCGCCTAGTTTTTTATTGTTTATGTTCTCTGGTTTATCTTTATTTTGATTAATCAAACATTCAACACGATTAATACTCTTGGCAAACCACTGTTCTTTTTCAAATAGTGCTATTGCGCCAACTGAGCTATTTGTATTCATCAACGACTCAGGCAAAGGTTTATTTTCGTCTGAAACATTTAACAGACTTTTGCATTGATTATTTTTCAAAGCATCTAACGCATCAATAATATTCAACAAGCCATAAATCACATTTAAATAAGCATTATAGTAAATACTCGACGCTCCTAATCTGTGTTCAATTCTTGCGGTTTTATGCCACTGATTTTCACTTAGTAATACGTCATTATTGTGATCATACAGCAAAGGTTTTTCTCCCATGGCTTGATTATGTTTACCTTTTTCTTTGTACAAAGCAATGCTGCCCTGATGTCCGCCAGATATATCGGTTGGTGAACATAATTCAGCAGCTAAACCATATTTAGATTTTAAAGCAAAACGCTCAAAAGCTTCTTCTTCAGGCAAATATAATAAGCTACAACCTAAGCTCGTTTCGATAAAACATTGCTGTAAATACTCGCCAAAAAAATCTTTAATAATAATGTTTTCACCTTTATCATTATTTACACTGACATTCATTTGTATCGCATTAGGAATATGTACATCTCGCGATTCACCGCTAAAAACATTGTCACAGCCAATAGCAAGCTTGCCTTTATCTCCGGCCCAAACCACTGGTTTAATCAATGTTTTTTCAATACCTTGCTGAGCAAACAACTTAGGTAAATGATAAAGAGCAGACGCTAAATTATCAGCTTCCTTCAAAGGTAATTGACCGTTGAATAATGAAACATATTCCCATTGCTGTTGCCAATATTCTGGAATAACTTCACCATCAATACGAAGCTTTTTAAGATTTAGATTCATTAAAGAGAAATCAATTGGAGAATGAGCGAATTGTGTGCTTTTTTGATAGCACCCCTCTAGCTCAAAGTGAATGACAGGCGTGAAACCTAATGAAGTAATGTGATTCTGTAAAAGAACTATCACTTCTTTGGCAAGCTGGGAGAGCTGATTACTTAGCAGGTATGACAGTTTCATCGTAAAATATCATGTGTTATTAAAGAACATTCACGCAATTTTTTCCTGAATCTTTTGCGCGATACAAAGCTTGATCGGCTAACGAATAAAGTGCTTTCGAATTATTAGCGTCTTGAGAAAGGTATGACACACCAATACTAACGGTAACTGAAAATGTATTACCCTGCTCAATATCGAACACATAAGCACTAATTTCTTCTTTCATGCGCTGTGCTATTTTTTCAGCAGTTTCGCATGCTGTTCTAGGTAAAATGCACAGAAATTCTTCGCCGCCAATACGTCCAATAACATCTTCTGTTCTCAAGGTGCTTTTAGCCAGTTCAGCCACTGTTTTAATTACCCGATCTCCCACCGGATGACCATAGTTATCATTAATACTTTTGAAATCATCAATATCTAAAACAAGAATCGACAAATGACCTTTTTGTGCTGAAGTACCGGCGATTAACTTATTCAAATATTGAAATATATATCGACGATTATAAAGGCCAGATAAAGAATCGGTAATAGATAACTCGGCCATTTTACGATTGTTTCTAAATTGAAATGTCACAACAACGATCACTATCATCAGTGCAGTTAATAAAAATATAATAAAGTAGCTTTGTTGTAGACTTGTTTGCTCGCTATTTTTTATTTCTAACAATTCAGCTTTAGTTCTTTGACTAGATAGTGCTTTTTCTATGTCTTTTCGCTCTATTTCCATTGCAGAGCGTATACTGATAGCCCGAGAGGAAGAGTTTTTAATTAATAGCTCGGTATATTTCTCATTATAAAGCGCTAAAAGTTGAAAACCTTTTTGATAGTTCCCTCTTTTACTTTCTAGGGTAGATGCGATTTTTAGCGTTTCAAGTTGCCAAGCCGTGCCCATTAATTCAGGTAACGAAAGAAAAAGATTCTCGACAATAGTTAACGCTGCTTCTGCTTCATCAAACCGTTCTAATTGTATTAGGCAGCTCGCTTTTCGTTTATAAAGTTCAGCATCGTAATCGTCTAAGCCAGTCAAATTTATCGCTTTATCGATAACGGTTAAAGCTTCAAGACATTCGCCCTGCTCAGCCAGTGTCATCCCTAAACCATAAGCACCAAAATAAGTCAGATTTTCATTAGGAGTGTACGTAACATTCTTTTGATAACGTTTAAAATGTTCAATCGCTAAAGGGTACTTTTTCCAGTAACGATAAGTGGTGGCAATGCCGTAAATCGCTTCAGATATGTGCGCTTTATAACCCAAACTTTCATAGCTCTCTAACGCTTTTTCGTAGTATTCCAAAGATTTTTCATGTTCGAGCATATAGCCATAAATAGCCCCATAAGTTTCATTGATAATAGCCACTAAAAAACGATCATTTAATGCGAATGCTTCAACATAAGCTTCTTGCATATCTTTTAAAGATATTTCAAATAATTCAGCGAGGCTATAGGTATACGCTAACTCTTGCTTTGCTTTAATATATAGGTGATTAAGGTTTTCTTGCTTTGCAAAAGCCATGGTACGTTTATAGAATTCACGAGATTTTTGATATCCGCCTTTTCTCTGTAAAGAAAGCCCTTCAAAATAATTGTAACGCGCCTGCTGTTCAATAGATGTTTGCGCATTAATCAAGGGCGAAATTTTTGATAAGGTTTGCTCAAACTCTTGATAAAAATACAGTAAATTTTCACACTGGGCTTTTCGCAACAACCACCAAACCTTTGTTTCAACTGGCATTGCAGTGTATTGGGGTTCTAACTTTGACAATGCCTGTAAAGATAGCCAAGGGTCGATAAAAATTTGATTATCCAATTTTGAAAGGGTCGAAATATTAATAGATTGAGGATCTATTTGAACTTGCTCATTAGCACAGGTATTCGCGTGAAAAGCGAATATTATTGCAAGACTAAAAAATTTAAATATATAAATAAATTTCAACAGTTTAACATCCTTGAAGAGCTATCATCTTTATTAAATCATTATTACTATTTTGAGTAAAACTATTTTGAGTAAAAAAGAATCACTAAAGACATTTCTTAACTTATTTATTTAAAATTTTTTCTATTTGTTTAGGGTTAAATCCTGCAATTATTTGATCTGCTATTTTTAATGCTGGTACTGAACGCAACCCCGTTCTTAAAAATTCTTTTTGTCCTGCAGTAGTTTTAACATTGCAGAGTCGAAAACTAATGTTTTTCTGCTCTAAATATTTTTTAGCAGTGACGCAGTGGGGACAGTTATTCATACTGTATAAAATAATTTTCACTAAAACTTTCCCTAATTTCTCAGATACAAACATGTTACACAATTCAAGCTATACTACCTATAGTAATCAATGATTTTTTAGTAAACTTAGCTTTATAAAGGCGTAAATACTTTGTCGACTGACCTTTAATTAATCGGCACCAGCATAAAGGAAGATGCAAACAGTTTTATTAAAATAACTCTGGAAGCTCCTTAGATGTATAATGAAAAATTAGACAATATATTTTTAATGGCTCTGCTCACGCTTACGATTGCCACTTTATTATTGCATAATTTTTCACTCAATCAGTCCTTAATTGTCGATGCTAATACCCCATTTAATGTTCATGCTGTAACAGATAAAACAATCCATTCATCTGGTGGCTCAGAGGCAACACTAACAACTAACGAAGATCATTTTCTATTAAACTGCGAAATTACATCATCAGAATATGCTTGGCCATTTTGCGAAATGACCCTTAATTTTACAGCCAATAAAGTGGGAGATATGCTTCCTCCGATTGATCTTTCAAAATTAACTAACGTAAAGGTTTACGCACAATATATTGGTGACAACTCAGCTGGCATTCGTTTTCAACTCCGCTCCTTTAATCCAGCATATTCTACTTATAACAATGATGCGACTTGGAAATATAATGGCATTGAATACAAACCTGAAAATAACAGCTACCCGGTTTCCTTTAATCTAGACACATTACAAGTTGCTACTTGGTGGTTGTTAGAAAATGAAATTCCTATTGACCTCTCTGCACCCGAGTTTGATCAAGTCATGGTGCTTGAAATAGCAACAGGTAACGGTATTGCGCCGGGTCATTATCAGTTAAAAATAGAAAAAGTAGAATTTACGGGTAAAGTTTTTTCCAATAGACAAATCTACACATCCATTATAATGATGTGGGTTTTAGCTGCAATTGCAGGGTTATTTATTAATCTCAAACGCTCTAAAGAAAAACTAGTTAGATCAATCAACCGCACCAGTGAATTAAAAAAACTAAATAGCTTACTTAATGTAGAAACCAAAGAATTAAAAAATCAGGTAGAAAGAGACCCACTGACAGGCGCCTTGAATAGAGCAGGCATAGAGCCTATATTTACCAGTGAAATTAAAATTTTGTCACTGATTTTCATCGATATAGATCACTTTAAATCTATTAATGATAATTATGGGCACGCAATTGGTGATGAAATCCTCATTGAATTCGTTAGTCTTATAAGTAAGAACTCCCGCGCAACGGATTTCCTTTCAAGATGGGGAGGAGAAGAGTTTTTACTTATTTGTCCAAATACTAAATTAAATGAGGCTTCTGAATTGGCAGAAAGTTTACGTCTCATTCTAAGTAAACATCACTGGGTAAAAAACATAAAATTAACTTCAAGTTTTGGCGTTGCACAAAAAGGAAAAGAGTCTGTTGATCAATTCATTGAACGTGCAGATAAAGCGTTATATGCCGCAAAAGCACAAGGACGAAATACCGTTGTAACATCTAAAGGCAGCGCGATAGACTCCTCAATAACATTTTAAAATGTTACCCATATAAAAATAAACCGCTTACCCAAAGATGGATAAACGGTTTAGTGATTTATGATTAAGTTATTTATGCTCTAATTAAAACGTATAGCTTAAGTTAACGCTATAATTGGTATCATCAGCTTGATAATTTAACGCTGATTGGTAGTTTTTGTTAAAAGCATTAGACACTTTTCCTGCGACTGTAAACGCATCATTTACTTGATAACTTGTCGTTAAATCAACTAACCAATAATCATCTAAATCGACATTACCACTGTCTTTTGCTTCATCCCGGTAACTGATCACAGTGCCAAATAACCAATCTTGCCAATGATAATTTAGTACGTAACTCGCACTAAACTTAGGTCGTCTCAATAATTCTTCACCCGTAGATTTATCTTCAGTTTCAACATAAGTTAATGAAATTAAATAGTCAAAATCATAATAATTACCAGAGAAGTTTACATCGATCCCCTGCATTTCAGCTTGATTAATATTAGCAGGTTGCCATTGCCCAAATTCATTAGGGCTCCATGCAATTAAGTCTTCTACTTCTGTATCATAAAGGCTAATTTCAATCAGCGAATTTTTAGCACTTTTTCGTACTAAAATTTCATGCGTTTTAGAACTTTCAGGACGTAAATCAGGATTACCTGAACCTGGCCAATATAAGTCATTAAACGTTGGGGCTTTAAATGCGGTGCCGCTATTAAGACTCACTAACCAGTTTTCAGGTAATTGATAGCCAATTGAAACATTATAGTTAGATTCATTGCCTAACTTTTCAATATCATCATAACGACCCGCCACTTCAAATATAAACTGATTAGCTTGATGGCGCGCTTGTGCAAAAATCGCACTTACCGTACGTTTATCTAGTGCCCATGATTGAAAACCTGGCGTCCAATTATCTTTATCAGTATTAGTTGAAACTGACTCTTCGTACCAATCAGTGCCAAATGAAAAACCTGTTTCATCCGTCAACTGATAATTACCTACAAGAGAAAATTGATCACGCTCAGTTTTAATTTCATCCGCATCGCCTTTATCTATGCCATTGCCATAAGTAGAGCCTTGATCTTGGCTTTGCGCGATAGAAGCTTCTAAAGATAATTTATCTGTTTGATAAACGCCTGCTAATCTCAAATGATAATTTTCAGCAGTTTGTTTATTCGCATAATAACTTGGACAAACTTTAGTGTAATCATCCCAACAAGGAGAGTCTGGGTATGAAGCATCGTAATCACTATTACTTTCTTCAAATCGTGTTACTAGGTTCATCGATATTGTTTCAGTAAGCTGGCTATTGCCTTTTAATGAAACTGACTGGCGATCATAACCGTCTTCGTCCGGTTCATTTATATCGTATGGATTGTTCGGATCAGAAACATAAGCATTGAAACCATCCGCCTTTTCAGTTGACACATTTAATGTGTATTGATGCTTTTGGTAACCAAAACCAATAGATGCGGCCGCTTGAAATAAACCGTTACTGCCGGCACCAATGCTAACAATACCTTCACCATTATTATGTTGTTTAGTAAAAATTTGAATAACGCCGCCAATAGCATCAGAACCCCACAATGCAGCCCGCGGCCCTTTAACTATTTCAATTCTTTCTATTTGTTGAGCGGATATAGCCGATAAATTTACCGTTCCTAAAGTAGCTGAACCAACTCTTACACCATCGATAAGTATCAATGTATGGTTACTATTTGTGCCACGTGTGTAAACTGAGCTAGCTTGTCCTGCGCCACCTTGATTCGCCACATGCATTCCGGCAACTGTTTTTAGAATGTCACTAACACTAGTGACTTGCAGTTGCTCAATCGCCTCTCGAGTAATAATTTGGTTGGCAGATAAAGCTAAAAAACTATCCTGCTGAGAACGGTTTGCTGTGACTAAAATATGTTCATCAGTTTCAACAACATCATCCGCAATAACAAAATGAGTATTTAAAGTACATGTCGCAATAATTGACGACGCTAAAAGTGTTTTTTTCATAATCTCCTCGCCACCAATGCCACCCGCATCAGTTAAACAAAATATTGAATTTAAGTCGGTCTCCGGACTGAACAATCAAATAAAGTAGATTGAATTACCGTTGCGGGGGCAGCACAAGAGTTTCACTTGTTTCCCAAATTGTTCAGTTTTTTTGCTGAACACTTAAATTCGTTATTAAGCTATTTTTTGATTTTCACTCAAGAAATAGCACCTTGGTTTTCTTTTTGTTTTACTTTTGTCTGTCTAACACCTAGAAAAAGTAAAAGGTAGTTATTTTCTAAATTGATCGATTTGCTGACAAAGCAACGCTAGTTCATCGAGCGAACGTGAAGTCATGCGATGTAATTGATCTGCATCAGGGTGAATAAACGCGTTGTTTTTTACAGCAGGAATATCTTGCCACTGCTGCCAATTAACATTATCAGGTGAATTCATACCATGAGAACTCGGCTGAATGATGATTTGTGGTGCTTTTAAAATCACGTTTTCGATATTAATTTGTGGATAATCTGTTTCACTATCAATAAAAGGGTTAGTAGCCTGACAAACATTAAGCTGCTGCTGAGGCCATGCATCATTAGCTACAGTTGTTAATGGTCTTGGCCATAATTCATAAAAAACGCTCAATGCTTTTT
>JAQWHO010000128.1 GCA_029249355.1 Thalassotalea sp. | reverse complement strand
CACTAAATTATGCTCCTGCAATTTCGATTTACCGTACATCCTGAACATATACGCTTATGTTCATCCATGAACCCGCGACATACCGTACATCCTGTACATAAAAAACGCTAATGATTAAAATCATTAGCGTTTTTTTATGTTTATAATTTATTAAGTTATTTTATTTAGAAAGCTGATGTATCAGCAAATAAACCTACTTTTAAATCTTTAGCAACATATATTTCTTTACCATCAACACTTACACTGCCGTCAGCTATGCCCATAAACAATTTACGCTTAATAACGCGCTTTAAATTTATTTTATAAGTTACTTTTTTCGCGGTAGGTAAAATTTGGCCAGTAAATTTCACTTCACCCACACCTAATGCACGACCACGGCCAGGGCCACCTGCCCAACCTAAGTAGAAACCTACAAGCTGCCACATAGCATCTAAGCCTAAACAACCAGGCATGACAGGGTCACCTTGAAAATGACAATCAAAAAACCACAAATCTGGTGTAATATCTAATTCAGCAATAATCTCACCTTTATCAAATAAACCACCTTCTTCTGTGATTAAGTTGATACGATCCATCATTAGCATATTGCCTTTTGGCAATTTACTGTTACCTTCACCGAAAAAGTTTGTCGTGCCAGCATCGATCAAATCTTCTTTTGAAAACGAATTTTTTTGTGTCATGAGATTGATATTACTCTGTGATTTTTAAAGGCGCTACTTTAGCGAACACTTGTACACTAAACAACTCTGAACAGTTGTTTTTTACAATATTATTTGTCAATAATCATAATTTAGGTAAAATATAGTAACGCATAACCCATAAAGTAAATATTTTAATGGACGATAACGCTTCAAAAGCAGAAAAGAAAAAGGCTTTAACGAACGCAGAAAAACAAAAACGCTACCGTGAAAGGCAAAAAGACCGTGGTAAACAAGAAATGCGAGGATATTTATCGCCAGAAGCGAAAGAATGCTACCGTTTAATATCAGAGCAAACGGGCTGGAATGACAGTATTATTTTAAGTAATGCGGTTAGGTTAACTTATGCTGCTTATAAAAATGGTCAGATAGGCTTATTAAATAGCTGGTTGACCAAAAATAAGCTTTAAATAGTTTGAAATATTTATTTACATTTTGAAAAGCAATATTAATACAATAAATAATACTGTTTTAAATAATTAATCGCTATACTCTGCCTCAAGCGATAGTCTTTTCAACCATTTAGATAGAAAATAATAAGGTGATTCACCGTTGATTAATGTTTTGCTAGTAGATGATCATGAGTTAGTTCGCACAGGTATTAGAAAGATACTTGACGAAGTGAAAGGGCTTAAGGTCATTGGGGAAACTCAAACAGGGGAAGAAGCGGTTCAGTTTTGTCGTAAAACAGAGCCTGACGTTGTCTTAATGGATATGAATATGCCAGGTATTGGTGGTTTAGAAGCAACTAAAAAAATAATTCGTTATGCTCCAGATGTTAAAGTTATCGTTTTAACTGTTTATTGTGAAGATCCTATTCCTACTAAAGTTATGCAAATAGGTGCAGCAGGTTATTTAACTAAAGGTGCTGGCCCAGACGAAATGGTCAATGCTATTCGTGCTGTGAATAGTGGCCAACGATACATCACACCAGAAATAGCCCAAAAAATGGCATTAAACCAGTTTAAGTCTGCAGATGAAAACCCGTTTAATATTTTATCTGAACGTGAATTACAAATAATGTTAATGATCACTCGTGGTGAAAGAGTGCCTAATATTTCTGAGCAATTAGTGTTAAGTACTAAAACAATCAACAGTTATCGTTATCGCATGTTTGAAAAACTCAATGTCGGTAATGATGTTGAACTTACTCATTTAGCCATTCGTCATGGTATGTTAAAAACTGAAAAATTTTGATATTTAAGCGTTTCGCTT
Organism: Thalassotalea sp.; assembly: GCA_029249355.1. GTDB lineage: Bacteria > Pseudomonadota > Gammaproteobacteria > Enterobacterales > Alteromonadaceae > Thalassotalea_H. Next base: position 2,767 of record JAQWHO010000128.1, on the reverse strand, counting down.
AATTTATATTATTGAAAATCCATTGAACGTTCCTCTCCCAGAATTCGACCATCAAGCCTTTCTGTCTGTTGTTACACAACAGGCAGGTGTTTACCGTATGTACGATCACGAACAAACGGTTATTTATGTAGGTAAAGCTAAAGATCTAAAGAAACGTCTTACCAGTTATTTTAGAAAAGATGTTGGCAGCAGCAAAACTAAAGCATTAGTGAAGCAAATCTGCGCAATTGATGTCACTGTCACTCACACTGAAGGTGAAGCATTAATTCTTGAAAACAACTACATTAAAAAATATCAGCCTAAATACAATATTTTATTAAGAGATGATAAAAGCTATCCCTATTTATTAATTACCGCACATCAACACCCTAAATTAGGCTTGCATAGAGGTGGTAAAAAAATAAAAGGCGACTACTTCGGCCCTTATCCAACGGTTGGTGCCGTTTGGCAAAGCTTACGTTTAATGCAAAAACTTTTTCCTATTAGACAATGTGAAGATAGTTATTATCGTGCGAGAAGTCGTCCTTGCTTGCAGTACCAGTTAAATCGTTGTTCAGCACCTTGTGTCGGAAAAATATCTCAGCATGATTATCAACAACAAGTTGATTTAGCAAAGTTGTTTCTCAAAGGTAAAAGTTCATTAGTTATCGATCATTTAGTTGAGAAAATGGAAAAGGCGAGTCTTGAATTAAATTTTGAAAATGCCGCTAAATATCGTGATCAAATAACAACCTTACGTAAAGTCCAGCAACAGCAATATGTTAGTGGCTTTGCCGCAGAAATGGACGTTATTGGTATTTTTAGAGATAAAAACCAAGCTTGTATTCATTTATTATTTATTCGAGATCATAAAGTTTTAGGCAGTAAGAGCTATTTCCCGAGTATTCCTGCACAAACGCAAGATAAAGAAATTGTTCAAGCATTTATTAGTCAGCATTACTTTGGCCAAGACATGAAAGCCGGTCGTATCCCTAAAGAAATAATCGCTCCAATCGAAATTGACAATCTGGTTGATATTCAACAGCTATTATCTGAACAAGCTGAACATGAAGTTAAACTATTATTTAATGTTCGTACAGAAAGAGCAAACTACATAAAATTAGCGAATACCAATGCTCAGAGTGCTCTTCTGACAAAAAATAGTCACAAAGAATCTATTCAAGCAAGATTTGTCGCATTAAACGAGGTTTTTGATTTAGACGGTGGCATTCAGCGTATAGAGTGCTTTGATATTAGCCATACCATGGGACAACAAACCATTGCCTCTAATGTGGTTTTTAATCAGGAAGGACCGATAAAAAGCGACTACCGTCGATATAACGTGCATGGCATTACTCCCGGGGATGATTATGCTGCCATGGCATTTGCTTTAAATAAACGCTATGGCAAAATGACAGACATTGAAAAACTACCAGACATTGTTTTTATTGATGGCGGTAAAGGTCAGCTTTCTAAAGCAGAACAATTTTTTAATGAATTAAATTTAGATAAAACTCCATTGCTTGTCGGTGTTGCTAAAGGTGAATCGAGAAAACCAGGGCTAGAAACACTCATTTTGGCAGGAAGTCATCAATTAATATCATTGCCGGGTAATTCGCCCGCATTGCATTTAGTGCAACATATTAGAGATGAGTCACATCGGTTTGCGATAGCGGGACATCGTGCTAAGCGACAAAAAGCGAGTAAAAAATCAGCATTAGAATCAATACCGGGTATTGGCGCTAAAAAAAGACAATCATTATTGAAGTATTTAGGTGGTTTACAAGAGGTTTTACAAGCGGATATCACAGCTTTAGAAAAAGTACCGGGAATAAGCTCAGCATTAGCGACAATAATTTATGATGCATTACATGACAATTAACTGAATAACTGTGTAGAATAATACCATTAAGGCGATAGTGTTATTCAATAAATTATTTCAGTAATAATGTCAGTAACGCTATACGTGATACCTCAATTAAGTAGTGTGAAAACAAATGTGGACTATCCCCAATCAAATAACCTTATTTAGAATTTTATTAATCCCTGTTTTTATTACCGTTTATTATTTACCTGTGTCATGGAATCATTTTGGCGCATTTGCCGTTTTTTGGTTTGCAGCAATAAGTGATGCGCTCGACGGATATTTAGCGAGAAAACTTAATCAATCCTCCCCATTTGGTGCGTTTATTGATCCAGTCGCTGATAAATTAATGGTGGCTGCCGCATTAATCATGATCGCAGAAGATTATCAAAATTGGTATGTCGCTGTTCCTGCAATGATTATGATTTCTAGAGAAATATTTATTAGTGCTTTAAGAGAGTTTATGTCATCACGAGGTAAACGCGATATTGTTGCAGTTTCAACGCTTGGTAAATATAAAACCGCTGCACAAATGCTTGGCATTATGGGGTTAATTTGGCAACCCAGTGAAAGTGATGCTTTATTGAATTTTTTATACGTTCCACATGAATTAATTATTGTTGCTGCTTATATTTTTTATGCGATTGCTACAATTTTAACCGTTTGGACAATGGTAGTATATTTTAAAGCGGCATGGCCAGAATTAAAAGACTAGAAAAATTGATTAAAAACCATGCGAATCAGCTTGGTGTGAGTTAAAAAAACATCATTTTAGTCGCTTTTTAAGCAGTTGATATAAAATTGAAATTAATTTGAAAGTAAAGGGTTGACTCGGTAATATTTCAATGTAAAATGCACCACCAGTTGACAGGGAGTCAGCAGATGAAGCGGCTGTAGCTCAGCTGGTAGAGCATCACGTTGCCA